>NZ_JASGFD010000009.1:0-113187 GCF_047605705.1 Silvibacterium sp.
TCGAGTTTGAAATCCAGCCCGAAGATTGGTTTTTCAAAAAGCTCTCCCCACGCGATGAGGATGGCGCTGGCGATCAGAACAGCAGCCATACCTCGTCCGAGCACGGCATCGTCGTGGCCAAGAAAGTGCCCGAGGGAAAGCCCGGCTCGCGCACCCACGGTCGTGATCCAGGTGTTGAAACATCCGCCGGCGTAGCCGGTGAGCAGGGCGATCCCTAATGTCGTCGAAAAGCGGGTGGGACCCCGGAAAACCCAATCGAAAAAGAGATAGAAGCCGAGGGCGCCTCCTATAAAGGAAGACAGCGCAAGCATGCTGTCGATTGGCAAAACCCACGTCGCAACTCCGACCAGCATGAGCAGAAGCGGAAAATGAATGCAGTAGCGGCGCCTGGGAGCAGCCAGCAGATGGCCAAACCTCCGTGAGGACCGCTCCTTACGAAGCGAAGGCCACGCCATTCCGCCCTGCAAAGCCGTGTTCATCGCCTGCTTCCTTCCCCTGACTTCGGACTCGTCTCAGTATGCCGCTGCGTAATATGCCGCGTTCTGTGCTGCTGCGAGGATTGCCTCCACGCTTCGATACCCGACCGTCTTCCCGAAGCTGGTCGGGACAAACACGATGTCCCCATCCTCTATCGAGATATCCGCCTCCTTGCCGTCCTTGACGTGCTTCAGGTCGAGACGAATTTCTTCCCTGCCCTGCGGTACCTTACGGATCAGTTGCACGTGGCTTGTCGACGCAACCGATGTCCAGCCGCCAGCAAGGGACATGGCCTGCAATAGAGAGATGTGATCGTTATTGTCAATCAGGAAGCCACCGGATTTGGTCACCGAACCGAGTACATAGACAACACCTGCCTTTGCCACCGTCACCGTGTCGCCCGGTTCGATCACCGGATTTTCCTGCTGCGCCAGCTGGCTGGGATTCGCAGCCAGCCGAATGTTGATAGGATGAGCCGGATCGTCCCGGTGCTGAATTGTCGCCATCTTGCCGGCAGTAGCGGCAGGCCCGCCAGCCAGCGCAATCATGTCTGTCAGCGTTCTGCTCCCGAGTGTCGGATAGACGCCTGGTTGCTTCACTTCCCCCGTGATCGTGGCGCCCTGGGTCGCATATTCCGTAATTGAAACTGAAACATGGGGATTGTTCATCATCCCCCGCGATTTCAGCTCTTCCTCGATCGTCCGTGCGGCCTGATTCGCCGTCTCTCCTGCCAGATGCACGGAACCCAGCACAACCAGGTTCGCCTCACCGCTCTGGTTCACACGCGTAGTGCCGGAGAGCTCGGGCGTATCGAAGACCTCCACATCCAGCATGTCGCCGGGACCGATGGCAATCCTTGGCGGTGCAGCCACGGCGCCGGGACGCGTGACGTTCTGACCCGCTGCAGGCATGGAAGCTCCGGACCAACTACTGCTCTGCCCCCAAGCTGCGGCAGTCAAAACAGACATGAGCATGGCGAATGCGCATATCCATGTGCTGCCTTGCCTCGCGCTACTTCTGCGCATCGTGATCTTCCGAGACTCCGTAACCGGCACCATAATTGCTCTTGTAGCCGTAGCCATATCCCTTGGAATAGGTGTGATAGTTCTCAAGCCTAAGATCCACGCCGTTCACAATCGTGCCGAGAATGCGCGCATTTGCGCGACGCAGCTGTTCGCGAATCCGCTGCAGCGCCTTCTTTCTCGTAACCCCGGCGCGCACAAGGACAAAGGTTGCATCCGACTGTTGAGCCAGACCCAGCGTATCGGATACAGCCAGGATCGGTGAGGAGTCGAGAATGATGTGGTCATACTCATTCCGCCACTTCATCAGCAGGTCGCTCATGGCGCGTGAGGCCAGGATTTCTCCGGGATTCGGCGCGATCGGACCTCGCCCAAGCACGGTAAGATTCGGCAGTTCAGGAATCGGATTTTCGTAGGCCTCGCTTCCCGATTCCCGTGAAAGCACCGTAGACAGGCCCGCGCGGTTCGACATCCGGAACTTCATGTGCAGGGTGCCTTTGCGAAGATCGGTATCGACGATCAACACACGCGCTGAACGCTGCGCAAACGAAATGGCCAGGTTAGCCGAACACGTCGACTTCCCTTCCGCGGCGAAGCTGCTGGTCACCAGCAGGAGCTTCATGTCCGTGTCGACAGCCGAAAGCAGGATAGCCGAACGCAGAGTCCTGTAAGCCTCTGCAGCAAGTGACTGCGGCTCGAGGTAGCTCAGCAGGTCGGGACCGACCTTGCCCCCCAGCTGCTCGGCAGCCTCACGTGAACCTGATTTCCGCGCGGCTGTAACAAAACGCGGGATCACCGCCAGAGTAGGCAGATGTGAAACCTGCTCCGCATCTTCCGAGGTGCGGATCGTATCGTCCATCCCATCGATGAAGAAGGCGAGAGCAAGCCCAACAATCAATCCTCCGATGAACCCGAACATGACATCCGAGCGCTTTGCCGGCAGCACCGGGTAAGGCGGGACGCTCGCGCGATCGATGACATCGATATTCGTCGCGCTCAGACCGGCAGTAATACCAGCCTCTTTCAGGCGCAACTGCAATGCGTCGTAGAGCTCTGATGCAGACTCCGCGCCGTGCTTGAGAATGTCGAACTGCGCCGCGGATTCGTTCTCCCGGTAAGCATCCTGCTTCGCAGCATCCAGGCGCGCGCGCATCAGAGATTCCGTGTTCACGGATGCTTCGTACTCTTCGGTGAAGCGCTTCGTCAGGCTGTTGATCTCCTGATCGATATCATTCTGCACCTTGGTGAGCTGGTCGTTGACCTCGAGAACCTTGGGATAATTCGGCCCGAACTTGGCCTTGAGTTGTGCGGCCTGCACCAGCAGAGCAGCCTGCTGTGAACGCAGTCCACCGAGTACGGTCTGCGGAGCAACGGACACCAGCAGGTCAGGATTTCGTGTTAGCGCCATGCGGTAGCGCGCCTCTTTCACGATGCGATCGGCCTCGGCTTCCGACAACTGTTCACTCACCGAGCGAAGCCGTTCCGTAGTCAGATCGTCGCCGTTCGTACCCATCGCGACAAGGTTGTTTTCGCGTTGAAACTTCGCCAGCTGTTTCTGCGAGTCCTCAACCTGTTTCTTCACCGATGTCAGCTGCTGGGATAGCCAGTTGGAAACGCGCGTGGTTCCCTGGAACTTTGCCCGCAGGTCGCGATCGAGGTAGGAGTCGACGATCGCATTCGCACCCTCCATCGCTACCTCGGGGTCGGGATTGCGGAAGGAGATCTGAACCATCTCGGTGTTCGGCAGCACCTGGATCTTGGTAGAGCTCGAGAACGCCGTAAGCATCGCGGTCCGCTGAATCGGGGTCAGAGTGCCGGTATAGGGCCACTTCCTGAAGACGCGATTAAACGGAGCTTTGTGGTACAGGTCGAGTGCATTGATGACCTCCATGGCCACCGTCTCACTCTGCATGATCTGCACCTGGGTCTGCAGCTTGTCAGGGGTGTTCATGCCGCCGAATTGCTGCTGAATGAGGTCGTCGATGCCGATGTTCGCCGAGCGGCTGAGATCCACATGCACCCTGGCTGAGGCTTCGTACTGCGGGGTGGTGGCCAGAGCAAAGAACAGCCCGATACCGAGCCCGGCAATGACACAGGCGAGAATGATCCACTTCCGCTTGAAGACTAACTTGCGCAGATCAGCCGGAGTAAATACTGCCTGCTCTTGCACTGCTCCAAAGGCGGGGGACGACTCAATCTTCTGGGGCTCCTGCGGAGCTGCCGACCACCCTTGCATCCTGATGGACTCCTTAACAAACCGGCTTTGTAGCTGACTTCCCCTGACCTGCAGTCATCAGGAAAATGCCAGAGATCGCAACTGTTGAAACTCTATCAGCCAGCAGCGTGACCATCGCCCGCCGACGGGCTATCGCAACCCTCCCGATTACAACCCGGGAACAGGACAACGACTCGAGCGGCACCCGTCAAATGCGCCTGGTCATATCTCTTCTTTTGTCGGTTTGCCGTCGGCCACGCGGATGGGAACTGCATGAGATACAAATCTGCTGATTGCGGGAAATAACAACAGCTGGAAAGATAGCTGACCGTAACAGGTGATTTTCTGCCTGTTGCAGAAAGCACTGAGATGCCAAGATCCTCTGCACCCCGGCTCTGCCCAGATGTGTGCAAGTTGCTCTGAGTGTAGCGAAGCACCCTATGGGGGTCAAATGAAATAAGTAAACGGAGCCGCCCGGGTAATAGGCGGCTCCGCGTCTTTCCTAATTACTGCGCGCCAGCGGCCGGCCCACCCGAATATGCCACCTTCACGGCGACAATTTCGTACGGCTTCACCGGCACCGTGATCACGCGACCATCGCGGGCGAGATCCGAGCCTTGCGGCTGCTCGAGGAGGTTCGTTTCCACGGCCTGCTGTGCACCCTCCGGAACCGTCAGCTTGATCTCAGAGGCCTTGCCCGCCCACTCGTAGAAGTGGAAGACGATGCCATTGCCGTCTTCGGCCTTCTTCATCGCCGAGAGAACCACAGTTCCTGGCTCAACGGAGACGAAGGAGTGCTCTGCCGGAAGTTCCCCGGAATGTGCTTCTACCTGCGTGGCCGAGAGTCCGTAGTTGAACTCCAGACCTTCGCGGACCGTCATCGCCTGCTTCCAGTCTCCGCTATGCGGATAGAGCGCGTAAGCGAACTTCTGCTGTCCGCGGTCTGCGACCGGATCAGGATAGGTAGGCGAACGCAGCAGGGAGAGACGAAGTACGTTGCCCGCAGCATCGTAGCCGTACTTCGAATCGTTGATCAGGCTGAAGCCGTGCTGCCCGTCGCCGAGATCGGCCCAGCGCAGCGCCGGAACCTCAAACTGCGCCTTCTCCCACGTGTTGTTCCGCTGCGTCGAGCGCTCAATCGAGCCATAAGGAATCTCGTATGTCGCCTTGGCGCTCGTCGCCGCCAGCGGGAATGCCGCTTTCAGCAGAATGTGGTCTTCGTGCCAGTCGAAGTTGTTCTCCACCACCACATGATCGGCGCCGTTATAGAGCGTGATGTCCTGGACGAACTTCGACTTCTCCGTGTGATGAGTCACGCGGATCACAGCGCGCAGCGGCGACTGCTCAATCAACTCCACCGAATCCGCCGTATCCAGCTTCACAGGCGGCTGATCCAGCGTCCCCGGATCGATATTCCAGGCGTCGTAGTCCTTCGGCAGGTCCTTGAACAGCTGCAGCTCGTTCCCGCAGCCACCTTTGGCGATCGACTCGAAGCCGCTCTTCTTATCGAAGAGGCTGGTGATGCAACCAGAGCTCTTGTCCACCGTAACGCGAAGGTTCGCGTTCTCGAGGGTAAGCCCATCCGCCTTCAGATCGCTCGAGAAGCTCTTCTTGCCGGGCACGACACGAACCACCTCGTAGCCCAGCGAAGGTACGCTTTCCGCCTGTACGCGCAGCGTGAAGCGATGCGTCGAGGCGTCCTTGTCGATCAGTTGCGAGGGCAGTACACGGCCCTTCGCGTCGATCACCGAGACGTCTTCCGTCGCCGTAGGCATCTGCACATGGATGGTCACCAACCCCGAGCGCTCCCAGGCCAGTGGGTTCACGATCATCACCGGCACGCCTTCGTGCACCTCGGTGTTCACGTGAGCCGCAATCGTACCGAGCGCCTTCTCCGAAATCGCATCGGTCGAGAACTTCACCTTGTCGTAGTCGCGCTGCGCATCCTTGTAGATGATGCCCACGCCCGAGCCCGCAGCCAGGTCATGGAAATCGTTGAAGGTGATCTTCTTCCAGTCATCGGTCAGATCATCGCCCGGATATGCGTCACCGTCGAGCCATGCCAGCGAAGCATATTTCTCGGCATTCAGCGCCCACATCACGCTGTCGCGCATGTTGCGCTTGTGAGCCGCCTGCGTGGTGAATACGCCGCGATGGTATTCGAGATAAAGCTCGCTGTCCCAGGTGGGAATGCTGACCTGGTCGCCGGACTGTTCCGGCGCATGCCAGCCCTTGGCGATCTTGTCGTAATCCCATACCGGCGACTCGCTGGCCAGCTTTGGCTCGATGGAGTCGAAGTAGCTCTTCGCCGTTCCGAACTGCATCTTCGGGACAGGCTTATCGTTGGTAGCCCAGTGCTCGCCCTGGTCCAGGATCTCGCGCGTAGGACCGCCGCCGTGGTCACCCACGCCGTAGAGGTCCATCATCGAAGGCAGGCCAGGGACATCCTCACGCGCCACCTTCAGATCCGCCGAGAGGCGCACCGGATCCAGATCGTCATTGCCGTAGTCGTGCGGGAAATAGGTCAAAACCTTGCTGCCGTCCGGCGACTCCCACCAGAAGAGCTTCAGCGGAAGCTGGTTCGTGTCGTTCCATGACATTTTCTGCGTCACGAAGTAATCGACGCCCGACTTCTTGTAAATCTGCGGAAGCTGCCAGTTGTAGCCGAAGGAATCGGGGTTCCAGCCGATCTTCACATCGACGCCGTATTCCTTCTGGTACCAGCGCTTGCCGATCAGCAGCGAGCGTGCGGTCGACTCGCCGTCCGGCATGTTCAGATCCGGCTCGACCCACATGCCACCGACAATCTCCCAGCGCCCTTCCTTGATGCGCTGCCGGATCTCGTCGTTGATCTTCGGATACTTGTCCGCCATCCACTCGTTGTACTGCGCAGCCGACTGCGTATACGTGTAGTTCGGATACTCGTTCATCAGCTGCAGGGCTGTACCGAAGGTGCGCTTCACCGCGTCCACCGTCTCGGTCCACGGCCACAGCCATGCCGCATCGATGTGCGAGTTACCCGTCAGGTGCAGCGTCGCCTGCTGCATCACCGGGCGCAGCTGATCCAGAGTGGCCTGCGCCGCACGGAGCGAGGCATCGAACTTCTGCTCATCGCCGGCATCCAGAGCCTTGAGGTCGATCTGGCTGATCGCCTTGTTGAGAGTGGCCTGATCGGCCGGAAGGTTCTTGGAAAGACTCGGCAGAAGGAATGACGCCGAGAGGATCTCGCGGCGCTCGTCGTCCGGATTCGGACGGCCTTCGGCGAAATCGATCTTCATCTTCACAGCATGAAACTGCTTCTTTTCGACAGTAGGAAGCAGCTTCACCGCAACCAGCACCTTGTCGCCGGGCTTTGCCTGGTCGAAGAGCACGATCGGTTCAAGGTCCTCACCGAGCGCGACACGGCGGCCATTGAAGTAAACGATCTGCGGGGTCGTTCCATGGCCATACGCCTGGAACTGGAACCAGATGCGCGCGCCGTTCAGCTTGTAGCCATGCAGCTTCTCCGGCACGGTAATCCACTGCCGGAACCACACGGCTTCGTTGGGAACCTCGCTCTTCGGCGTCACTGATGTCCAGGAGCTGTCGTCGAGATTCGTTGTTTCGCCGTGCGGCACATCGCCGGCATGATAGCGCCAGGGGCCGGAAGGCAGATTGTCGAGGGATTCGAGCTGGCTCACGACCTTCTGCGTATCCGCCGGAAGGGACTTCGTCATCTCCGATGCGGACTGCGACCAGAGAGCGCTGGGGCTCGTGAAAAGGAGCGATGCGGGTATAACCAGACAGAGAACGGCTGAAAAACGAACACGTACAGACATCGAAACGAAAGCCTCCGGAGGGGGTCAGCGTGGCAGACGCGGCGATAGACAAACGATCGCCTATGGCAGAGGAGTGAGTCCACGCCGATTATACGTGAGGCTGGTTTTCTGTCCGGAATACCGATGATTACAGACGCGGCGAGGTCGAAAGCCAGGGAGTATCGCCGGCGCAGTCCATCGTGCCGCATGTGAGGAGCTCCGGCACAAAGGCCGCTTCCCGCGGACGTCCCCAAAGGAAGCCCTGCAGCTGGTCGCACTCCATGCTGCGCAGCAATTCCAGCTGCTCCTTGCGCTCCACGCCCTCGGCCACCACCTGCATGCCGAGGCTGTGCGCCAGTGAGAGGATCGCGTGCACGATTTCACGGGCCTCGGATTCGTCGCAGATGCGATCGATGAACGAGCGGTCGATTTTCAGTGTCGATATCGGCAGCTGGTGAAGGTGCCGCAACGAGGAGTAACCGGTGCCGAAGTCATCCACCGAAAACTGCACGCCGATCGCCGAGAGTTCGAGCATTTGCCGCGCCGCGTCGTCGAGATTCCGCATCACCGTCGTCTCGGTAATCTCGATCTCCAGGAGTGATGGCTCGACAGCGTGCTTTTTGAGAATTGCCTTTACGACATCGGCAAAGTCCGCCCGCACGATTTGTAACGGAGACACATTGAGCGCGATCCGCGTGATAGGAAGTCCCTGCCGCCGCCATTCGGCGATCTGCCGGCAGACATCCTCGAGCACCCAGACTCCCATGCGCACGATCAGGCCACTCTCTTCCGCCACAGGGATGAAGCGCTCCGGAGTGATGATCCCCTGTTGCGGATGCTTCAGGCGCAGCAGGGCTTCCATCCCGCGCAATTCACCGGTAGCCGAATACTGCGGCTGGTAGAGCACCTGGAAACTGCTGTCTCCGCCTTCTTTCAGGGCCTGGCGCAGAGCCGATTCGATTTCATTGCTTTCGAGAGCGGCGGCCGAAAGCTCATTCGAGACAAAGACGAACTGGTTTCCGCCTGAATTCTTCGCGCGATACATCGCCGTATCGGAGGCGCGCCATAATTCCTGCGATTCCTTGCTGTCGTCCGGATACATGGCGATACCCAGGCTTGCGGAGATCTCCAGGTTATAGCCCTCCACCACGAAAGGCTGACGGATGCCCTCGAGCAGCAGCTGCGCCACGCGCGCTGCATCATCGGACGAGGAAAGCCCCGCCAGCAGCACCGTGAACTCTTCGCCGCCCGAGCGCGCAACCGTATCCGCCGCCCGCAGGCGGCTGCGAAGCAGGTCCGCAAGATGCTTCAGGCAGGCATCGCCGATGTGATGGCCATACCGGTCGTTGATCTGCTTGAAGCGATCGAGGTCCATGCACATGACCGCGACCTTGTCGCCGCTGCGCGCCGCTGCATTGAGCGTCTGCTCCATGCGATCTTTCAATAGAAGACGATTCGGAAGTCCGGTCAGGATGTCGTGATTGGCCTGGTGAACGAGCTTCTGGTGCAGCTCGATACGTTCAGTGACGTCCTGTACCAGAGCAAAGCGCGCCCGCTGCCCTTCGAACTGAATCGCATGCGAGGCGATGTCTACCTTGATACGCGAGCCATCCGACCGGATATGCGTCCACGGCCCCGACTGTCGCGAAAGCTCTTCCAGCTCTCGCAGCCGGTATTCCAGCTTGAGCTTCTCTTCGATCGGCCGCAGGTCATGCAGCGACATCCGGCTGAACTCCTTCATCGAGTAGCCGTACGCCGCAGCTGCCGCCTCATTCACCTTGAGAAAGCCAAACGACTCTTCGTCATAAATCCACATCGGATGCGGGTTGTACTCGAAGAGGAGACGATACTCTTCCCGCTGGTGCGCCATGGCGATAATTTCGTCTTCCAGCAGCGTAAGAATCATGCCGAATTCGACAAAGTACTTCGGCAGGTTCCATACCTCGGAAGAAACCACCACGTGCGGCAGCCACGCCGCCAATGCCACGGCACAGGGGAACACTGCAGCCCACGCGACCATGCCACTGATCGCGGTGACAACTCCCATCGATGCCCGGCGAAAATCCAGCCAGTAGAGCATCGCATTCAACAGGTAGATCAGTGTCAGCTCTGCGTAGGCGCCCTCGACAGGATTGCCGTTGTACACCGTGACCAGGCTCCACACGGCACACAAAGGAACCAGAATCATGCCGAGCCGCACCATGGACGCGTGGCGCTGCCACAGCCGTTGAATCACCACAAGCGTGCCACCGCTCTGCAGCAGCACCACCCCGGTCAGCAACAGATGATTGTCGTACTGGAAACACGCGAGCGTGATGTAGAGAACAGCAGGACCGCAGAGTAGCGCGATCAGGCGCAGGCCGCGCATCACACCCAGCTGCGGCCGGTCTCCGGCCAGCAGAAAGGCAGCGCCTCCAAGCACAAGCGTGCTCAGCACCAGGCTGTTGACAGCCGCAAGCCAGAAATCTTTGCTGGGATTCGCCAAGAGCACAGCGAAATGGACGAGGATCAGAAACCAGCCGATGATCCAATATCGAAGGCGCACAGTAGCCCGCGTCCGGTGTATAGAACCGAATACGAGAACCAGCAGACCGACGATCAGAATGTCGAGAAAAGCATTCGGCATAGTGAATCAAATCTACTTCTGCAATCTTGTAGCCCCTGCGGAAAGCAGGTACAGACGCGTGGCTGTCAAACTGAATAGGACAACCGGCGCTGTGAGGCTGGGGCTAATGCCTAATGACGAGAACTTCAGCAGAAATAGTAAAAGTGCGCTTGGTGGGCAGTGCAGGATTCGAACCTGCGACCCCCTGCTTGTAAGGCAGGTGCTCTAACCAGCTGAGCTAACCGCCCGAGCGAATGGCAAACGCTTGAATCTCTGTTACTTTCCGATCCATAACAGTAGAACGTCTGCTCGATCTCGATCATAACAGCAACTGGAGAATTCTCCACTTAGCCGCGGCGGATGCTTTCCACATTTTGATGCGCTCGCACGTTTTTACCACCAGCTACAGCATGGATAAGGTGCAGACCCCGCCGGTTTGTGGCAAAGTGCTCCGCTACGCGGTGCTTGGAATATAGAACGATCAGATAGCTCACCACCGCCAGGTTCGCCACCAGCCAGTACGCCGCCATGTGCAAAATCAGATCCATCTGAGCCACCTTCCCTTTCTCTCCGGATTCTCCGGACCTCGACGAAAAGCAGTCTAGGAAATCCCGGATACACTGCGCATCCCCCGAGGGTGTTAAGCAGGCCGACGGTGGTGGTATCTGCCATTGCTACACTGGTGCAAGCGTGCCTCGTCTCATCATCAATGCAGATGACTTTGGTCTCACCCCTGGGATCAACCAGTCCGTTCTCGAGCTCTCCCGGGCAAAAAGCCTCACCTCAGCGACCCTGATGGCCACCGCGACGCACTTCCCTGCCGCTGCGGGGGAAAGCCTGCTGCCCACGGCCGCAGGTCTTGGCGTCGGATGCCATGTGGTGCTGGTCGATGGCGAGGCCTCACTGCCTGCGTCGGAGACTCCAGCACTCGCCCCCGGAGGCCGGTTCCACCCCACACTCGGCGCCTTCCTCTCGAAGCTCCTGCGCGGCGCTATTTCTGAAGCAGAGATTGAGATCGAAGCGGTCTCGCAGATCAGGCGCTTGCAGGCGGCCGGCGTTCGCGTCACGCACGTCGACACGCACAAGCACACCCACATGTTCGCCCGTGTGCTGCGGCCTCTGCTGCGTGCGGCGCGCGCCTGCGGCATCCGGGCCATCCGCAACCCATTTGAACCCGACTGGTCGGTTGCGGCCACGCACGGGGCTCCCGTCCTGCGGCGTTTGCAGGTCGCCATCCTCCGCACACAGCGTGAGGGATTCCTGCGCGCAGTCAAGCAGGCCGGACTGGCAACCACCGATGGTTCACTGGGCGTTCTCGCTACCGGAACGCTGAACACAGCAACTATCGAGAGCATTCTCCGGGCCATGCCGGAAGGCACCTGGGAGCTGGTAACCCATCCCGCCTTCTATGACAAAGAGCTGGATACGGTCGCCACGCGCCTGCGGGAATCGCGCCCCGTGGAACACGCTTCCCTGCTCGAAGCGATCCCCGGCATCGCAGCCGAAAGGCCGGATCTGCAACTGATGCACTTCGGCCAGCTCGGCCGCTGAACTTGTTCAGAATTTGTCTCTAGCAGTGCCAGAAAGACAGCCGGATTGCGCCGATCTCGCAGGCCAGGACAATGCCGTGGTCTTCCTGGCAGACCTGCCCAGTCAGCACCGTACCCTCGATCCGCTTCGCGCGGTCACCGGTTACCGGAATGGTCAGCTCGGTATCCGCCGGCAACAGGCACTTCAGGTTTCCGGCAATCGTGTTCAGCAGCTCGCCGATCACATCCTGCACATCGGTATCGCCAATCTCCTCGATCGGCCGCATCAGCATCGAAGCCGAGAGCACCGCAGCCAGCGGACGCGAGCATTCCAGCATCAGCCGGCCCTCCCATTCGTGTACGAAGCGTACCTCGCTGCAAAGATCGTCAGACAGCGGCTCCCACTCTCCCTCCGCCGGCTCCACCCAGATATCGGAGATCTGCAGGATGGCCTGCTGCGCCATTGCGATCTGCTCGTCACGGTATAACTCCACTGTCGGCATCGCCGCCTCCTGATATTGGCTCATTTCGCCAGGTAAACCGTCGCTCCGTCGAGGGCCTCGCCGGTGAACCCGTTGTGCACGTTGATGATCGTCTCGGCCACCCCGAGCACCAGAATCCCCTGTTTGCGCAGAACGGCATGCACCTGGTCGAGAATGCCGCGCTTGGTTTCGACGTCGAAGTAGATGAGCACATTTCTGCAGAGCACGAGGTCGAAGGGGCCGTGGTTGCGAATCCGCTGGCGAAGATCGAACGGCTCGAAGGTGACCATCCGCCGGACCCGGTCATCGATTTCCCACTCGAGACCCACCTGCCGGAAATACTTCAGCAACATTGCCGCGGGAAGGCCGCGATTCACCTCGAGTTGCAGGTAGCGTCCCTTGCGTGCGCGCTCCAGCACCTGCTCGGAGAGATCGGTGCCCAGCATCTTTACCTCGGATCCATCGACTCCCATCTCGAGCAGTGTGATCGCGAGGCTGTATGCCTCCTGCCCTGTCGATGCCGCGGCAGACCAGATCGTAAGCTTGCGTCCCGCCGCGCGCGCCGCTGCCAGCAACCGGGGAAGCACATGCTTCTTCAGCGCTTCGAAGGTGATCGCATCGCGGAAGAAGAGCGTCTCGTTGGTGGTCATCGCCTCGACTACGCGACGCGAGAGCGGCGAGGTCGCATTGCCGCGGATGTGCTGGCAGAGTTCGTCCAACGACTTTAGCTTCTCCACGCGCACCAGCGGCATCAGCCGTGAGTCGATGAGATATTCCTTCGAAGCATCGATGACAATGCCGGAGTTTGCATAAACGTGCCGCTGCAGAAAGCTGTAGTTGTCCTTCGATATCGCCGCCCGCTGCGGCACGCTTCCCTTCGCCTCGACCTGCGGATGCGACTCGATCATGCTGCCCTCACCTTCGCCAGTAACGCATCGGCAATCGAATGAAGTCCGACCACCTGATGGGCCAAACCCGCCTCCACAACCGCACCCGGCATCCCCCACACCACGCTCGTGGCGTTGTCCTGCGCGATCACGTAACCGCCCTGCCTGCGCACCTGTTCCACGCCCCGCCGTCCGTCGTGCCCCATGCCCGTAAGGATGGCAGCGACTACATCCGCGCCGAAGACATCCGAGACCGATCGCATCATCACATCCACCGCAGGTCGGCATGAATTCTCCGGGGGTCCCTGGTCAAGCGCGATCAGGGTTTTGTTGTCCCGCACGACGACCCGCATGTGATAGTCCCCTGGAGCGATGTACACCTTGCCCGGCTCAACCTCCTGCCCCTCGCGCGCCTCCATCACGTTCAGCGCGCTCCGCGCATTCAGCCGGTCCGCAAGAAACTGCGTGAAAAGCGGCGGCATGTGCTGCGTAACAAGAATGGGCAGCGGAAAATCCCCCGGCATCTGCGCCAGCACCTCGCTCAGCGCCGCCGGGCCACCTGTCGAAAGACCGATGGCCACGACGCGATAATGCGGAGCCCGCCGGGATGCAACGCTCCCCATGCGAGGAGGCATCGGGCTGAGCGCAGGCGCGGCGGAGACAACCGGAGCAGCCATCGCCCTGGCTTCCGCTGCGAGCGGTTTGGCGATACTTGCCCCGCACAGGCTCTTCAGTCTTGGCAGCAGTGTCGTTCGAAGCCGTGATTCCGCTTCATCGAACTGTCCGGTATTCGAAGGCTTGGTGACATAATCGCTGGCTCCGCGCAGCAGAGAGTCGATGGTCGATCGCGCTCCGCGCTCGGTGAGAGTGCTAAACATGATCACCTTTATTTTGGGAAAGTCGCGCTGCAAATGCGTTAGCGTCTCGAGGCCATCCATCTCCGGCATTTCAATGTCCAGGGTGATGGCGTCTGGATGAAGCTGCGCCGCTTTCTCGAGGGCAATGACTCCGTTTGACGCTGTGCCCACCACTTCGAAGGCTGGATCGCCTTCCAGCACGCGACTGATGAGCCGCCGAATAAGGCCGGAGTCATCCACGATAAGGACCCGTATGCGGCGCTCCGCGTTCGTGCGTCCCGCCATGCTTGCCTGCATCACGCTGTCTGCCATCGGCATCAATCCATCACATGCAGGAGCTGGAGCTTTTCGAGGATCACCTCTTCGGTGAAGGGCTTGGTCACATACTCACTCACGCCCGCTCCCAGCGCCGTCTGCATCCTCTCGAAATGCGTTTCGCTGGTGATCATCATCACCGGCGTGCTTGCGAAGCGGCTCTCGGCGCGCAGTGCCTTGACGAAATCGAGTCCGTTCATCTCAGGCATGTTCCAGTCTGCGCAGACCAGCGCCACTGGCCGCTCCTCTGTTTGCAGGAGCGCGATGCCATCCCGGCCGTTCTCGGCCTGCACCACCTCAAAGCCTGCCCGCTTGAGAATGCGAGCGAGGATGCCTCGGACCGCACGCGAATCGTCCGCTACTAGTGCCAGTTTCATCGCCCCTCTGTCTTTCCGCGGCGGCCCGTTGTCGCGGACCGCCGCGCTCCATCCCCCATCTCCATCTGCCGTTCAGATACGGAAGGCATCCACCAGGCTGCGCAGTTGCGCGGCCATCTCGGTGAGCGACCGCGCCGCGGCCTGCGTGTCCTTCGCGCCGGCCGTGGCATGCGTCGCTGTCTCCGCCACCCGCGCAATGCTTCGCGCGATGTCATTGGTCCCGCGCGCAGCTTCGGTCACGTTGCGGCCGATTTCATTGGTGGTCGCCGTCTGCTCCTCGACCGCCGAGGCAATCGTGTTCGAGATGTCGTTGACCTGATTGATGACCTCGCCCACTTGGCCGATCGCCGTCACCGCAGCCTTGGTATCGCCCTGGATCGTCTCGATCTTCCGCCCGATCTCCTCGGTCGCTCGCGCTGTCTCCTTCGCTAGCTCCTTCACCTCGTTGGCGACCACGGCGAAGCCCTTGCCCGCCTCACCGGCGCGCGCCGCTTCGATGGTTGCGTTGAGCGCAAGCAGGTTGGTCTGCTGTGCGATCGAGGTGATGACCTTGATGACCTTGCCGATCTCGAGACTCGAGGCGCCCAGCTGATCGATGGTCTGGTTTGTCGAGTCGGCAAGCGTAACAGCTGACTTCGCCACACGCGAAGCTTCCGTCGCGCTCTTCGAGATCTCACGGATTGAGGCCAGCATCTCCTCCGAACTCGAGGCCACCATGCCCACGTTCGCCGACACCAGCTCGGAGCTCGAAGATGCGCTAGTCGCCTGCTCCGCCGTCTCACCCGCGCTCTCCGCCAGCTGCTGGCTGATCGCTGAAAGCTGCTCGGACGAAGCCGCAAGCGCAACCGCCGTCTCTTGCAGGCTCTTCATGCTCGTGCGCAGATCGCCGAAGAAACGCCTGAGACCTTCACCGATTTGGCCGACCGGATCGCTGCCGCCGACGGTGATCTCCTGCGTCAGATCGCCCTTGGCCGCCGCATTGACAACGTCGACGATGACCGACACTTTCTGCTTGAGCTCCGCAGCCTCGCGCTGATCCGCCTCGGCGCGAATGCGAACGGACTCGCGCATCTTCACCTGCTCGGTGACGTCGCTTGCGAACTTTACAACCTTGAAAGGCTTGCCGTTGGTGTCGAGGATCGGGTTGTATGCGCCCTGAATCCATACTTCGCTGCCATCCTTGGCGACACGCCTGAACTCGCCGCTGCGGAAGTCACCGCGGCGCAGGCCATCCCAGAACTCGGCATACTCGCGGCTATTGCGCTCTTCTGCCGGCATGAAGATCGCGTGCTTCTTCCCAACAACCTCGTCTTCCGTGTACTTCATCACGCTCAGGAAGTTCTTGTTCGCGGCCTTAATCGTGCCATCCATCTCGAAGGTAATCAGCGCCCAGCTCTTGTCGATGGCCCGCAGCTGACCGGAAAGATCATTGTTCTCGACCTCCTTCTGGCGTTCGCAGGTCGCGTCCTGCCACTCGAGCGCATACCCTGCAAACTCACCGCGGCCATCATGCTGCCCGCTGATCTGCAGACGGAAGGTCATCGGACCGACGTGCACATCCGACTCGTATGGGAGATTCACCGGATTCGAGAGTACGCGGCGCACACGCAGCGGATCATCGAAGAAGCGGTCGATCTTCGAACCGACAACGCGGTCGGCACTTAGGTCAGGAAAGCTCTCCTGGAAGAAGTCGAGGTAGCGACCGAACAGCTGCCGCGCCCCATTGTTGATGTAGGTGATGGTGAAGTCCGTATTCACCTGCATCACCGGCGTCAGCAGTGAGTCGATCGCCAGGCTGAAGCACTGCCCCAGTGTGGGCGCGGCAGCTTTCACCGCGTGCACGCCGTTGGCCTTGCTATTCTTCGGTGTCTTCACTACTGCCGGAGGCGTCGTCGCCTCATGCTTCACCACTCCCGTCGCCATCGTCTCTCCTCGCTTCCTGTCCTGTACCCGGTTGAAATGATTCGTTGTGTGTTACAAATTCGCAGCAGCTACGCGCATGCCTTTTCGAGCAGCCGGTCAGTGTTCAGCACCAGCAGCAACCGGTTGTCCAGGTTGTAAACCCCGTCAATCAGCTCCCGCCGCGCCTCCGGCATGTTGTCCGGCACGGATGCGAAGGCCTCGATCGGTACGTCCAGTACATCGCCGATGTCATCGACCAGCAGGCTCACGCCGCCATCCTCCGAACGGAGAATGATGCTGCGCATCTCGTGATCCTCCGGCGCAGGCTCGATCCCCAGGCTCATCCGCGTATCCACGGACATCACGATCTGCCCACGCAGATTGATGAGTCCGCGTATCGCCGGCGCCGCCAGCGGCACGTCCGTCATCTCCTGCGAACGCATCACCTCACGCACCTTGTCGACTGCGATACCCAGCAGGCAGTCGCCCACCTGCACTGTCGCGAACTGCCTCGTCCCTGCCGCGCTGCCATCTCCAGCCTGCATGCTTCACCTCGCTCCTGCGAGCGCCAGTTCGGGCTCGTCCACTTCCAGTGCTTCGCTCAACCGCTCCACGAGCTCGTCGCGGTCGCGTACAAAGATCGTTCGGCTATCGGCAGCAGCTCGCACGTCGGGGCCGTTGGCATCGTCATCGGCAAGCGCGAAGAGCGGTAACTCTCGCAGCTGAGGCTGGCCGCGCAGTCCCTCGAGCAGAGAGCGTCCATCGCCATAGCCCAGATCCGCACCTGTGACCACAGCGTCCACCGCACCACGTCCCAGCCGACCCAGCGCCTCCTGCGCAGTCGCGAAGGCCTGCACCCGATAGCCGCCAATCTCGAGCGCGTTGCGCAGCATCTCGCGCGGAGCCAGCGCCGCCACGACCAGCAGGAGCAGCGGCCCATGCTGGCGCTGTCGCGCGGGCGCATGATTCCAGTCCTCACCCACCAGCTTGCCGAGCGCATGCACATCGATGAAATCGGTCAGCATCCCGCTGATAAGCGCCGAGCCCAGCAGCCCCGGCACGCCACTCGGCCGTGCAACCGCGATCTCTTCTTCGACAACATCGAGAATCTTATCGACGACCAGGCCTAAGCTCCGTGAGCCGTTGCTGCACACGATCACCAGGATCGGCTCCCCCTCGCGCAGCGAGGACCGAGAGCCCGAACCCAGTGCGCGTTCGAGGAAGACCAACGGCAGAATCTGCCCGCGATAATGCAGCACCTCTGCTCCGGAGGCGCGTTCGATGCGGCTCGCCGCAAATTCCTCGAGCCGGGATACAAGGCTCAGCGGCACAGCCAGCCGCGTAAAGCTGCCTGCTGCGAAGAGCAACAGCCGCTGCGTCTGCCGCTCGCCCTGCAGGCCCTGCTCTTCCGCCAGCGCCAGTGCATCGCGCTGCCGCGCACCGAACCCTGCCAGCCGCGCCATTCCCGCCGCGTCGAGAATGAGCGCCACGCGGCCATCGCCCATGATCGTTGCGCCGACATAGCAGTTGAGCACTTTCAGCTCCTTGCCAAGCGGCTTCACTACGATCTCCTGCGTGTCGCTGATGTGGTCGACCATCAATCCGAACTTGCGATCCTCCACCTGCAGCACCACAATGTTGCGCACGTCCTCGTTCTCGTCGGCAGGCTTAAGCCGCAACACCGTATGCAGCGAAATCACCGGCAGCAGGCGTCCGCGATGGCGATAGACCACCGTACCGTGCACGCTCTGGAACTGCGTGCGCACCTCTTCACCCTCGATCCGGATCAGCTCAAGCAGGTTGGCCTGCGGAATGATGAAGCGATGCGAGCGCGCCTCGCCGTCACGCCCTTCAGCCTTGCATTTCGCCGCGACAACAAGGCCAGGGATGATGGCAAGCGTCAGAGGAATCTTGATGCGCACCGTCATCCCCTGGTGCAGCGTGCTGAAAAGATCGACGGAACCTCCGATTTTTTCGATCTTGGTCTTCACTACATCCATGCCCACGCCACGGCCGGAAATGTTGGTGACCTTTTCTGCCGTGGAGAATCCCGCAAGGAAGATAAGTTGGATGGCTTCGCGATCTGTGAGCGCTGCGATCTGTTCGGACGGCAGCAGACCTTTATCGCGGGCTTTGCCTTTCACCTTCTCCGGGTTGATCCCCGCGCCGTCATCGCTGATCTCGATGATCACGTGGCCGCCTTCGTGGAACGCGCGCAGCTGAATCTTGCCGGCTGCATTCTTACCGCGACTCAGACGCACATCCGGAGACTCGATGCCGTGATCGCAGGAATTGCGTACGATGTGTGTGAGCGGATCCTTGATAGCCTCGATGATCGTCTTATCCAGCTCGGTCTCCGCGCCATCCATCTCGATCTGGATTTTCTTGCGGCACTCGGCGGCGAGATCGCGCACCACGCGCGGCAGTTTGTTCCACACCACGCCGATGGGCTGCATGCGCATCTTCATCACGCCTTCCTGCAGCTCACTGGTGATGTGATTCAACCGCTGCGATGCGCCCGTCAGCTGCGAGCTCGCAGCCACGTCCTGGATCAGCTGGTTACGAGCCAGCACCAGCTCTCCGACCAGATTCATTAACTTGTCCAGCAATTGCACGTCGACGCGGATCGTCGAATCCGAAAGGCTCGAACCTCCGCCACCTGTCTCCTCAGCGCCACCGCCTTTCGCCGTAGACGGAACGATCGCTGGCGCGAGTCTTGGTCCAGGATCGGCCGCAGGCTCAGCCACAACCGCGGTACTCGCCGCAGTCGCAGCTACAGTCACCTCTTCTTCGGCCACCGCCATCACCGCCACGGCTTCTACTTCGGATGCGTTCACATCCGCATCCTCAGTCGCCACGTCCACGCCGCGATAGGCTGCCTCCAGCCTCTCGACCAGGCCCGTGTAACGTTCGGTCCCCTCCTCGCCTGTCGCCTCAATATTCGCGAGGATCGCCTTCACCGCATCGACGGACTCGAGAATGAGCGAAGCCAGCGGCGGCGTCAGTTCCCGCAGGCGGTCGCGCAACTGGCTCAATATGTTCTCGGCCACATGTGTGATCGAACCCAGCCGGTCGAAGCCGAAAAAGCCAGAAGTCCCCTTGATCGTATGCACCGTGCGGAAGACTTCCGCCAGCAGCCGCGCATCGTCGGGCCGTTCTTCGAGCTCCACCAGATGTACATCCAGATGGGCCAGGTTCTCGTTGCTCTCGATGAGAAATTCTCGAACATCTTCGTCGTCGATCATGCGTTCTTCCGGTCTCTGCGGCTTCGCAGTCGCTTTGTCTGCTTGGATCAGGCGTGGATGTGTCGCGTTTATCGGTTGGTCGCTCTCTAACTTGAAGCTTCTCTACTTGGCCGGTTCGCAGGACAGGGTCCAGAACTGCCCTAGCGCGCCTCGCCGATCCTCGATCTGGTTCAGGTAGAGCCGCACCCGCAGGCGGTTGGCATCCACACCGATCTTGAACACCGCAATCTTTTCTCCCGAGGTCCGCATCTCCACGTCCGTACCGCTGATGATCGTCGGCACGCTTAGCGCCATTGGGCCCACAGCCGGCTCGAGATCCGTCTTCATGCATCCGAAGATGATGTTCGTCATCTCCGCAACCGCGTCGAGCGCCTCAGGGGTCAACGTCTCCTCTTCAGTACCGAGCATCATGTTCGCCAGCGTGCACGCAAAGTCCGCGGTGCACTCGAGCATGCCAGTACCGCTCAGGCTTCCCACCCAGCCGATCACACCGGCCACGCAGCGCTGCTCCGGTCCTCCGGGTGCGCCATCCAGTTCCGGCTCGAGCACGGCATCCACGCCCACCATCGTGGTAAATGCGTTCGGCACGGCTCGGCGGATTGCCTCGCAGGCCAGCTCCCCGGCCCTGGCCAGATCGATATTGTTCTCCATCGCCACTCACCTCTCAGCCGGCCTTCAGGCCACGCTTACGTTCAGGCATTGCGAAAGCTTCTGCTTTACTTCGTCCGTGGTGAACGGCTTGTGGATGTATCCCTTCGCGCCCAGCTGAACGGCTTTCATCACGTTGTCCATGCCGCCTTCGGTGGTCACCATGATCACCGGGATGCCTTTCCAGGCACCGTTCTTCTGCATGTTTTCGAGGAACTCCATGCCATTCATCACCGGCATATTCACATCGCAAAGAATCAGCTGCACCGAGCTCGCTTCCAGCACCTTCAACGCCGCGCTGCCATCGCCAGCCTCGAAGATCTCACCTACGCCGATGTTGCATTCGCCCAGCACCCGCCGTAGCATCTTGCGGATAACCATCGAGTCATCGATCAGGAGTACGTTCAACACACATCCCCTCCGCCCGCCCGGCCTTCGCCTCTCTGGCCGGTTACGTCCCGGTTATCGGCGTGCGCCTGCCCTGCTTGAGACATGCGGGCGGCTGCTGTCCGGTACTTCGGTTTCATGGAAGGCGCAGGGATGTATCGCGTGGGGACAGTGCGCACGCAAAAAACAGGTCCGTCGCCGGACCTGTCTCTCAGTGCTTGAAGTTTTGCGCTACGCTATTTCTTCTCTTCCACAACATCGCCCTCGCCGGGCGCGAGAAAGAGATTCGTCTCAAGGCCATGCTGCCGCGTGTAGAGGTCGTAGTAACGGCCGCCCTGCGCATAGAGGCTCTCGTGAGTACCCCGCTCCACAATCTGTCCCTGCTCGACGACGAGAATCTGATCGGCCTTGCGAATCGTCGAGAGGCGGTGCGCGATGGTAAAGGTCGTACGTCCTTCCATGAGAAAGGCGAGACCCTCCTGGATCATCGACTCAGACTCCGAGTCAAGCGAGGAGGTCGCCTCGTCAAGAATGAGAATGCGAGGGTTTGCGAGAATCGCGCGCGCAATCGAGAGACGCTGCCGCTGGCCGCCCGAAAGCTTCACCCCGCGTTCGCCCACGATGGTGTCATAGCCTTCAGGGAAGCGCTCGGCGAACTCATCGACTCGGGCGGTCCTGCATGCATTCAGAAACTGCTCTTCCGTCGCATCGGGATAAGAGAAGACGACGTTCTCGCGAATCGTTCCGTCGAAGAGGAACGATTCCTGCAGCACCACGCCCAGTTGTGCGCGATAGTCATCGAGCCGCACCGTCGTAAGATCCACACCGTCGATCAGCACGCGACCGCTGTCGGGATTATGAAAGGCGCAGACAAGGCTGATGATCGTCGACTTGCCCGAGCCTGACGAGCCGACCAGAGCTGTCATCGTCCCGGGCTTCGCCTCGAACGAAACGCCATGTAGCACCGGCTTTTCCGGCTCGTAGGCAAAGCGCACATTGTCGAAAACCACGTCGCCTTCGATCGGCCCCAGTGCATGCGTGCGCACCGGATCGCGGAACTCGTCCTTCTCCGCAAGAATTTCTATCGTGCGGTCGAGGCCAGCCATCGCTTCGGTAAGCTGCGTGCCGATATTCACGATCTGAAAGACCGGCGCGATCATGAATGCCAAGAGCGCCGTGAACTGGAAGTAGCCGCCGACCGTCATGCGATGAGTCAGTACACCGTGACCGCCGATCAGCATCACCAGGCCGCCGACCACACCCAGCACGGTCGTCGCAGCAAACGAGAGCGTGCTTGTCGCGGTCAGTGTGCGCATGACGTTTTCGAGTAGCCGCTGCACTCCACCTGCGAAGACCGTCGCTTCGCGCTCCTCGGCGTGATATCCCTTGATGACGCGCACACCGCCGAGCGACTCGGTGAGACGTCCCGTCACCTCGGCATTGATCTTGCCGCGCTCACGAAAGATCGGCCGGATCGTTTTGAAGGCGCGCTGCAGCACGAGCACGAAGGCCACAATCACAGCGAAGACGATCAGCGTCATGCGGGCGTTGCTGACAAGCAGATAGGTGAAGACCATCAGTGCCGTCAGCATGCCGCCCACAAACTCTACAAGCCCGGTGCCGATGAGATTGCGGACACCTTCGACGTCAGTCATGATGCGCGAGACCAGCACGCCGGTGCGGTTGCTGTCATAGAAGCTAACGGAGAGCCGCCCAATGTGCTGCTGCACCTGCTTACGCAGATCGGCGATCATCCGCTGCGCAGCCTTCGACAGCAGCTGTGTCAGCGAGAATGAGGTCGCAGCCTGGATCGCCGTAGCCGCGAAGACAGCGCCTACCAACGGCAGCAACCGCCCGGGATGAGGATTCTTAGGGCTCAGCACGCCGTCGATCAGGTACTTCGTCGAGATCGGCAGAACAAGGCCGGCGACGCGATTGATCGCCACCAGCACCAGCCCAAAGACGAGCAGCCAGCGGCGCGGCCGGATCAGCTTCCAGACTTCAGGCAGAGCCTTGCGCAGATCCGTCTTCGACTTCGGTTGCTCACCCGCGGCAGCGCGGATGGCTCCGCGCCGCGACGTGGTCCGTTCCGCCTTTGCCGAAAGGCCTCCACCCAGGCCAGCTCCGCGCATTGCGACTCCCTACGCCCGCGCGCGACGCGCGTTGATGAACGACCGCACACACAGCAGCACGAAGATCAGCATGAGCACGGCCATCGCGGCCTTCTCTTCCACCGCAGCCGGACGCACGAACTGCCGTCCCTGCGTCATCTCGATGTAGTCGACGATGCTCTTGGCTGTGCCCAGAAAGCCGAGCAGGCCGATGGTCACGGCAATGTGCATGTGCAACATCCGCTTCTTCGCATCTTCCGAATTCGCCAGTGCGCCGAAGATCGCAAGCAGCAGCCCGACGAAGGCCGGAATCAGCGACGTGGGCGCATGATGCCCGGTGATGATAAAGCTGAATACTCCGACCGCGATAAGAATGACGCCGAATGCAACCGTAAGCTTCGCCATGCCTCTTGAAATCCTCTTTCTTTCTGCCGCCTCAGGCGGTCCTGCCGTTGCTACGCTTCTCTACTTCTCGTTCAGTGCTTTCAGCACACGTTCCGCGATCTCCGGCTCCGCGCCCGTCGCATCCACCCGCAGCGCATCCTTCGGATCTTCGAGCGTCGCCAGTTGGCTATCGAGCAGGCCCGGGTTCATGTAATGTCCCTTCCGGCTCGAAAGCCGCCGCACCAGCTCTTCCCTCGGCACGTCGAGCGAAACGAAACGCCATGATCCCGCGGGCAGAGCGTTCACTAAGCGATCGCGATAGGCCTGTTTGAGCGCGGAGCAGGTGAGTATCCCACTCTTCCCTGCATCCTCCCAGCCCTTCAGCACGCTGTGGAGACTATCAAGCCAGGGCCAGCGGTCTTCGTCCGTTAACGGGATTCCGGACCGCATCTTCGCCTTGTTCGCTTCGCTATGGTAATCGTCGCCCTCGGCATACTCCCAGCCGGTCACGGCCTGCAGCTCTTTGGCAACCGTGGTCTTGCCGGTGCCCATCACACCCATCAGAATTACGATCATCGCGGCTCGTTCTCGCCCTTTATGGATTTGCAGCCAGGCTATTTACGTCCGCGAGCACCTGCTCCGGAGTCCAATCATTGCCGGCATACCATTTATATATCCGCCCGCTCGGTGTAATCACCGCAGTCGAAAGCGAATGTGTGATCGTCTTGTCCTGCTCTGGCGTAGCGGCCACCATGAAGAACTGCAGCATCCTGCTCAGATCGCTTTCCACCGGCGCCGCAAACTCCCAGTGATCGAAGGTCTCCTGCGTGTAGCGTCCCGTATAGGCGCCGCCGTAGCTGCGCAGAACCTTCGGCGTGTCGTACTTCGGATCGAAGCTCACGCTCAACAGGTGTGTCTTCGCATAGAGTGCCGGATTCTTCTCAAGCGCCTTGTTGACTTCGGCGAAATTGCGGCTCATGCGCGGGCAATAATCCGCCAGGGGGCAGCGCGTGTAGACAAACGTCAGCAGGACAATCTTGCCGTGGAGCTGATCCAGATGAACGGTCTGCCCTTTCTCATTCAGGAGAGCGAAATCCGGCACCGCATCACCCGGCTGCGGCGTGTGGTAGCTCGCCTTGGGCACGTAGTCGGCTTTCTTCTGGCCCACCACCACAATTTGGTCGAGAAAATCGCTGTCACTCCCAGCCAGCAACGTCGCCGTGATCCTGTCCCCCGGATGCAGCTCGGAAAGCACTTCCGGCTGCTTCAGCTTGTAGGGCATGATCATCGCGTCCATGTAGCCGGGGATCGCCTCGGTATCGAGCGTGACCTCGCCCTTTGAGGCATCAGTCGATACCACCACCCCACGCACCGCATAGCGTTTGACCGCGCCTGCCGAATCCCCTTGCCCTGCGCCCTGACCCGCGCTATGGCAACCCACCGCTCCGCCCAGACCGAGCACGGCCAGCAAAGCGAATAACCCCAGCAATCCACACCGTCTGCGATTCACCCCTCAGTTTACACTTGGCCCATGAGCCGGCTTTCTGTGGAACTGGAACAAGCATTGGAGGCCGGTGCGCTCATCGTCACCGCGAACCCTCGCGCCGCACGCTGGCTGCGCTATGAGTATGCGCTCCGCATGCGTGAGGCAGGCCGGCAGGCCTGGAAAACTCCGCCCATCCAGGACTGGAACAGCTGGATCGGCATCCTTACCGGGCAACTCGCGCCTGAGAGCGCTCCGCTGATCCTGAGTTCCCTGCAGGAGGAGCAGTTGTGGCTACGAGTCCAGCAGCAGGATGATGACCTCGCTGTCGTCTCACCCGCCTCAATGGCCACGCTTGCTGCGGAGGCGTACGCCCTGCTCTCGACCTACGAGGCGCACGCCGCTCGCAACCATAGCTGGGATCAGATCGACGCCGGACATTTCCGCCAGTGGGCTGCAGCCTTCGATCGCGAATGCGCACAACGAGGGTGGCTCAGCGCATCGCAGCTCGAATCGTCACTTGGCGAAACGATTGCAACGTCGACCGCATCTTTGCCAGAGGAAATCCTCCTCGTAGGTTTCGATCGCGTTACCCCCGCACAGAATTCGCTGCTCGAAAGCCTTGGCCGCCGCGGCGTCAACATCGCGCATGCCGCTACTCCCACGCATGCCGCGCCGCCGCAGACGCTTCGCACCGCCGACCTCCGCGAAGAGATCAACCTTTGCGCAGAGTGGCTGCACCAGCAGCTCGCATCTTCCCGGCCGGATGCCCCTCTGCGCATCGCAGTCGTCACTCCGTCGCTCGAATCCGTGCGCGCTGAGATCGATCGCATCTTCCGTCAGGTCCTCGCGCCGGAGACCAGCGATATCACCGCTCCCGCTCACCCGCTGCCCTATGAGTTTTCGCTGGGCCAGCCACTCGCCTCGGTGCCTGTCATCCGTGCGGCGCTACTGATCCTGCGCTGGCTCGTCGAACCCCTCGCGGAGGAAGAGCTCACCTGGCTGCTGCTCTCGGGCTTCATGACTGCAAGTGATGCCGAGACGCTTGCAGCAGCTCGTCTCGACGCGGAGCTGCGCGCCCGAGCCTCGCTGTCGATGGAGATCGGGCTGTCGAGCTTCCTCAACCGTATCCCCGAGCGCATGACATCCGCACATCCGCTCGCTCAGCGTGTCGCGCAGCTTCGCACCGTGGCCGAGGTCAACGGCGTCCATCACGGATCGCATCCACCCAGCCGCTGGGCAGAGCTGATTCCCGTCCTTCTGCGCCAGACCGGTTTCCCGGGTGGACGCACTGCGGATACGGTTCGCTATCAGGCCCCCGCCCGCTGGGACCGCATCCTCGATGACCTCGCGCTGCTCGATTACGATGGCCGTGAGCTCAGCTTCTCGACATTCCTCCATATTCTCGAGCGACACGCCGGCTCGACGCTCTTTGCCCTCGAATCGCACGACGCGCCAATTCAGATCATGGGCGCGCTTGAGGCTTCGGGTCAGGCCTTCGATGCGCTCTGGTTCCTCGGCCTCGACGATGGCGCATGGCCTCTCAGTGGCACCACCCATCCATTGCTGCCTCGTGCTGTGCAAATTGCTGCAGGCATGCCGCACGCCACGCCTGCGCTCGATCTTGAACTTTCGCGTGCTGTCACCCACAGCCTCGCGGCGAGCGCGCCCGCTGTTGTTTTCAGCTGCGCCCAGCGCAATCGTGACGGCGATCTTCGTCCCTCACCACTGTTCGCCGCGGTCGCCCCTGAATCGCACCTCCTCACCACAGCGGAATGGCGCGCTGCATACTCGATCTCTCCAACGGTGCCAGCGCCCGCCCTCCTTGAAGAAATTTCCGATGCCACCGGCACGCTTCCGTGGCCAGTCGAGCGAAGCGCCGGTGGCGCCGATGTCCTCCGCGATCAGGCGGCATGCCCCTTCCGTGCCTTTGCGACCCGCCGGCTTTATGCACGCGAGCTGAACCGTAGTGAGTGGGGCCTTACCGCCGCCGAACGCGGCAATCTTCTCCATGATGTGCTCGAGGCCATCTGGTCTCCTGACCATGGACGCCTTCATACGCTCGACGATCTTCTTGCCGTTCAGCGTGAGAGCCGCCTTTCGGCGCTCGTCGAAGAAACCATCGCCGATGTTTTCCTGAAGCATGCCTCTACCGGACCGTTCTACTCTCCGGATGAGGAAGGAAACATTCCCGATGAGTGGACGCGGGCCTACCTCGATAGCGAACAGCGTCGCCTCGCACGACAGCTCACCGACTGGCTCCAGTACGAAGCCACCCGCGCTCCCTTTGAGGTCATCGCGACAGAAGAAAAGCTCGTCGATGTGCAGGTAGGCGAATTGCGTCTGAATCTGCGTGGCGATCGTGTCGATCAGCTACCCGGCTATCGCAATCTGCTGATCGACTACAAAACCGGCCTCGTCTCCGTCGCTGACTGGCGCCCTCCGCGTCCGGCCGATCCACAGCTGCCGCTCTACGCGGCCTTCGGCAACATCGAAGATATCTGCGGCGTCGTCTTCGCACGCATCCGCGCTGGTGAAAGCTGCTTCCTCGGACAGGTGGAAGATGCGAAGACACAGCTGCTGCCTGACCTCACTGCCACCAGCGCGCTCGTCAAGTATCCCTACACCGAGGCTATCCGCGAGGAGTGGACCGCCGCACTGCTCGAGCTGGCTGCCGGCTTCCTGCGCGGCGATGCCTTGGTCGATCCGAAAAACGGTGCTTCTACCTGCCAGCATTGCCCGCTGCCCACGCTCTGCCGTGTCGCCGAAACTCGCTCCCTTGCATTTTCCGAGGACGCCGAAACCGCGGACATCGAACCAGGAATCACAGGCTGACCATGCCCGAAGTTCTTCCCCTCCCCATTCGCGATCTTGATGAGCGTGCCCGCGCACTCGATGTCTCCGAGTCGTTCATCGTTCGCGCACCCGCGGGCTCCGGTAAAACAGATCTCCTCACGCGCCGCTTCCTGCGCCTGCTCACCGTCGTCAACGAGCCTGAAGAAATCCTGGCCATCACCTTCACCCGCGCTGCGACCGCCGAGATGCGTGCCCGTATCCTCGGTGATCTCGAACGCGCCGCACGCACGCCTGAGATCGCCGGAGAAGATGATCGCCTTGTGCTCGCTCGAGCCGCGCTGGCGCATGCAGAACGGCGTGGCTGGCGGCTGCTCGAGCAGCCGCATCGGCTCACCATTGAGACCATCGACTCGCTCTGCCTGCGCATCGCGCACGGTCAGCCGCTCCTCGCCAACCTCGGTGGCAGGCTCGCACCCACCGAGCAGGGAGACCGTCTCTACGCGCAGGCCGCGCGCCGCCTCCTGAGCCGGCTTGGCAGTGCGAATCCCTCGCTGGATAGCGCCCTCACATATCTGCTCACCATGCGCGACAACAATCTCGCCGACTGCGAAGGGCTCATCGCCGGCATGCTTGCGCAGCGCGATCAGTGGCTCCGCGTCTTCCCGATCGCAAATCTTGGCGACGACGAGGAGGTATGGGACGAGCTGCGCTACAAGCTCGAAAAGCCCTTTCGCGATGAGATCCGCCGTGTGCTTCAGCAAGCCCATGCATCGCTTGCGGCACAACCGCTGCTGGCCAGTGAGCTCTTCCGGCTCGGCAACTTCGCGCTCGCAAACGGCTGCGAAGATCTTTCCGTGCTCGCCGGGATCAGCGCCGTGCCATCAGCCTCCACGCTCTCGGTGGATCATTGGCTTGCCATCTGTTCCATGCTGCTGACAAAAGGCAATGAATGGCGTAGCCGGCTCACTGCGAGCGAGGGCTTCCCACCCGTCGCGAAGAATCGCGCCTTCAAGGAAGCCAAAGACGCAATGCTCAAGCTGCTGCAGCAGTTCGCGCAGGTGCAAGGCTTCTTGCAGGTGTTGTGCGCCATCCGCTCGCTGCCCAGGCCCCATTACGATGAACAGCAATGGCAGGCCCTCCGTCATTTCTTCACGCTCCTGCGCCACGCTGTTGCGGAACTCCGCGTCCTCTTCGCCGAACAAAATGCCGTCGATTTCCCTGAACTCGGCATCGCGGCCCGCCATGTACTGCAGGAAGAGAGCCGAGGCATCGACCGACTGCTGGCGCTCAGCGGCAATCTGCACCATCTGCTGATCGACGAGTTCCAGGACACCTCGCGCAGCCAGCATCAGCTTGTTTCCTATCTCGTGCGCGCGTGGGAGCAGGGCGAAGGGCGCACCTGCTTCCTCGTCGGCGACCCGATGCAGTCCATCTATATGTTCCGCCAGGCCGAGGTCGAACTCTTCTACCAGGTGGAATCCCGTGGCATCGGCGATCTTCTCGACGACCACTGCATCGCCTGCGAGCCGGTGCAGCTGCTCACCAACTTCCGCTCGCATGCCGGGCTCACCAGCCGTTGGAATGAGATATTTACTGCTGTCTTCGGTGTTCCGTCAGAAGGCAGTGGCGTTCCCTTCACCGAGTCCTTCGCATCGGAACCCACACCTGCCGTGCAGTCGTTTTACGTACACCCACAGATCATCGGCACGAGAGAAAACCGGCCCACTGCGGAAGAACGGCAGCAGGCCCAGCGCAACGAAGCAGAAGCAGTCGTCACCACCATCGAGCATCATCTGCCGGCCATCCGTCAGGCCGAGCTCGAAGGCCGCGAATATCGCGTAGCCGTGCTCGTCCGCGCACGTCAGCATCTCGCAGAAATTCTGCCGTTGCTTCGCCGCCGCAACATCCCCTTCCGCGCCGTCGAGTTGGAAACCCTCGCCGAACGGCAGGAGATGCTCGATCTGCTCGCGCTCACACGCGCGCTGCTTCATCCCATGGACCGCATCGTGTGGCTCTCCGTGCTGCGTGCGCCGTGGTGCGGCCTCACGCTCGCCGACCTGCATACGCTCGCAGGCCGCGACGATCGCAGTCAGCGGAATCTGCCGATGCTCGAACTGCTGGAACAGCATCTACCGGAGCTTGCGCAGCAACCGCAGGCCCGCGCCCAGCGCGTTCTCGCCATCCTTCGCTCTGCATTGGGGTCGCGTTTTACCGGCGCATATGCAGCATCTTTCTCGCAGTGGATCGAACGCACCTGGCGCAGTCTCGGAGGCCCGCGGTGCCTCGATGCAGCGGGACTCGAAAACGCGCAGGTCTACTTCACGCTTCTCGATGGCATCGCTCCGGACGGCATCCCTCTCTTCACGCCGGAGTTCGATGACCAGCTCAAACGCCTCTTCGCCACGCCGGATCCCACGGTGAGCGAACGCGCAGGCGTGCAGCTGATGACCATCCACAAATCGAAGGGCCTCGGCTTCGATGTCGTTCTCGTTCCCGGCCTGGAGCGCAAGCCTACAGGCGACCGCGGCTCCCTAATCGTCTCTCTGCAACGCACTGCGCCGAGCAGCGAGGAGGAAGTGCTGCTCGCGCCCATCGGCTCGCGTGGTGACGATCGCCATGCTACCTACGCGTGGATCCAGCGCCAGCGCGACCAGCGCGCAGCCGAAGAACGCAAGCGCCTGCTGTACGTTGCATGCACCCGCGCCCGCCGTGAGCTTCACCTGTTTGGCACCGCAACGGTTACAAAAGACAGCCTTCAGCCCGGGGACGCCCGCAGCCTCCTCGCCTCCGCATGGCCCGCGCTCGAAGAGGAATTTGCCGCTCTCGTCGCGCCGCCCTCTGATGAGACAAACTCGCTCCTTCCCTTTCCGGAAGAGCCGATCGAGATCGCAGCAGAGGTGGAACAGCAGGCAGCCAGTCTCAGCCTCCGCCGGCTTCGCGACCTGCCCCCCATCCATGCGCTGCAAAATGTCACTGCGACAGGCACAATTGCAGAACCAACGGAACCGGCATTCGTGCGGCCGGAAGGCTCGCGCCGTGCCCGCCTTGTCGGCAGCACGGTGCACACACTCCTCGAAGATCTGAGCCAGGGTATATCGCCGGATACGATTCGCACTCGCGCTCAGCGCTTGCTTCGCGAAGCCGCGCTCTCCGGACGTGCACTTGAATCCGCACTCGAAGAGGTTGTTGCTGCGGTTCACGCTTCACGCAGCGATCCAGATGGCGCATGGCTGCTTGGCCAGCGCGAGAATGCTGAGTCCGAGACGTCGTGGACCTCATGGAACGACGCCACGAGCGCTGAGCCGGCATTGCAGACGCTGCGTGCCGATCGTGTCTTTGTTGCTGGCGAAACGCCGCGCGCTGTTGGCTCGCATATCACCTGGATTGTCGATTACAAGATGAGCGCTCCGGCAGGCGAGGCTCTGGAGGCCTTCCTTGCCCACCAACGGGAACTCTACGCTCCACAGCTGGCGGCATACGCCGAGATTCTTAAGCGCGTCGAAGGAAGGAAGCTCGAAATCCGCTTCGGCCTCTACTTCCCGCGCATTGCTCGACTGGAATGGTGGAAACCGGCGGCAGAGTAAGCCGCCGGTCGATCGGCTTAAGCCGTCTGGTTATTAGAATTCAGCGAGTGATGTCGCACATCCGCGCCGCGCACCCAGAAGATCACATCCTCTGCGATGTTCGTCGCATGATCTGCAACGCGCTCGAGGCTGCGCGAGATCATGATCGCGTTCAGTGCCTGCGGGGCCAGCTCAGGCTGCGCCTTCATCAGGTTCAGCAGTGTAAAGTAGGCCGTGTCGTTCAGCTTGTCCACGCTGTCATCCATCGAGAGCACGGACTCTGCAACCGACGCATCCGCTTCGATGAACGCCTGCAGTGACTTTCGCACCATCGCAGCAGCAAGCGATGCCATCTTCGGCGTGTCCACCGGAAGATCTGCAACGGGAAATGCCTGCAGGTCGCGCACGCGATCACAGATACTCGTCGCCGAATCGCCTACGCGCTCGATGTCCGCGTTGATCTTGATAACCGCGAGGATGAACCGCAGGTCGATGGCCATCGGCTGCTCCATCGCCAGCAGATCCAGCGCCATCTGGTCGATCTCGCGCTCGAAGCGGTTGATCGCCAGCTCCCCGTGATCCACCAGATCGCAGATCGAAAGATCGCGGGTGCGGTACGCCTCTACGGCACGCTGGATCGACTGCTCGGCCATACCGGCCATCACCAGCAGCTTCTCTTTCAGATCATCCAGGCTACGTTGAAAACGAAGTCTCATCAGCCAAACCTGCCCGTGATGTAATCTTCCGTCCGCTTGTCACCGGGATTTGTGAAGATCTTGTGGGTTGAATCAAACTCGACAAGTTTTCCGTTCAAAAAGAACCCGGTGCGCTCGGCCACACGCGCGGCCTGCTGCATGTTGTGCGTAACGATGACGATCGTGTACTGCGATTTCAGCTGGAAGATCAGGTCCTCGATCTTCGCCGTCGAGACAGGATCGAGCGCCGAAGCCGGCTCGTCCATCAGCAGCACTTCCGGATCGACCGCCAGCGCGCGCGCAATGCAAAGGCGCTGCTGCTGGCCGCCCGAGAGGCTCGCACCCGACTTCTTCTTGAGGTCGTTCTTTACCTCATCCCACAGCGCTGCATGCTTCAGCGAGCGCTCCACCACCTCGTCCATCACGCGGCGGTTGCGGAAGCCGTTCAGCTTCAGGCCGGAAGCGACATTGTCATAAATCGACATCGTCGGAAACGGATTCGGCCGCTGAAAGACCATGCCGATGCGGCGGCGAATCTCCACCGGCGAGGAGTCCGCGTAGATATCGATATCCCCGATGCGCACCGAGCCCGTCACTTTCGCGATGGGATTGGTCTCGTGCATGCGGTTCAGGCAGCGGACGAACGTCGACTTGCCGCAGCCCGAAGGACCGATCAGCGCCGTCGCCTGGTTCGCGGGGATATGCAGATTGATGTCCAGCAGCGTATGGTTCGCGCCATACCACGCATTCAGATTTGTGACCTCAATCCCGACACCCACTCAGTTCGCCCCTTTCAATACACCGCGCGTCGTCACGTACCGCACCAGCGATACCGAGATCACGATCAACAGGATCAGCACCAGCGCTCCGGCCCAGGCCAGGCGGTGCCATTCATCATATGGAGAAATTGCGTATACGTAGATCTGCAGCGGCAGTGCGGCAATCGGCTCACCCAGGCTGGAGCTCCAGAACTGGTTGCCGAAGGCGGTGAACAGCAGCGGAGCCGTCTCACCCGCGACGCGCGCGAAGGCCAGCATGCAGCCGGTGATTACGCCCGGCGAAGCCGTCTTGAGCGTGATGGAAAGCACCGCGCGCCAGCTGGGAACACCCAGGCCAAGCGCAGCTTCACGTACCGAACCCGGCACCATCAGCAGCATTTCCTCAGTAGTACGCGTGATCGTCGGGATCATCATGATGCCCAACGCGACGCCACCAGCGAAGGCGGAAAAATGCTTCTGCGGCAGTACGATCAGCGAGTAGACCGCGATGCCCATCACGATCGAGGGCACGCCGTTCAAAACATCCGCAGTAAAGCGGACGATGTTTGCAAGCTTGCCGCCCTGGCCAAACTCCGCAAGATAGATGCCCGCCGAGATGCCGACCGGTACACCCAGCAGGCTGCCGATCAGAAGCAGGAATGCGGAGCCGAGGATGGCATTCGCCATGCCGCCGCCCGCTTCGCCCACAGGCTTGGGAATCTGCGTAAAGAACGCCAGGTTCAGCGAGCTTGCGCCTTTGTAAATGAGATACGCAAAGACCGCGACCAGCGGAGCTACAACCAGCAGCGTGCTGAGAATCGCCAGGCCGGTAGCCAGGTGATTCGTCGCCGTGCGGCGCAGCGTATGAAATGCGCTCGGAGAATTGCTCTTCGTCATCGCTCGTTCTCTCCTACGCCGCCCGCGGCGGAGCGCCGCGCGTCACAGCCCAGACCAGCAGCCGGGCCAGTGCATTCACCAGGATCGTCACAATGAACAGCGCCAGGCCGATTTCAATCAGCGCGCTGCGATAAACATCGTCCGAGGCTTCGCTGAACTCGTTCGCGATTACGCTGGCCATGCTGTACGCAGGAGCCAGCAGGTTCTTCATGATCTGCGGGCTGTTCCCGATCACCATGGTCACAGCCATCGTCTCGCCCAGCGCACGGCCGAGGCCGAGAATCACCGAACCGACGATGCCGATGCGCGCATTGCGCAGCACGCCCATCCGGATCATCTCCCAGCGCGTCGCGCCCAGTGCCAGTACTGCCTCACGCTGCGAATGCGGCACCGCCGTCATCACCTCGCGCGTCAGCGACGAGATGATCGGCAGGATCATGATCGAGAGAATTACGCCGGCAGCCAGTGTGCCGAGTCCAAAGTCAGGAGCGGCAAAAAGCCCCGTCCAGCCAAACAGCTTGATCAGGACCGGATCGATATGCTCGCGGAGCAGCGGCACCAGCGTGAAGATCGCCCACAGGCCGTAAACCACGCTCGGAATCGCCGCCAGCAGTTCGGTGAGGAACGACAGAGGCCCGCGTAGAAACTTGGGGCACATCTCCGTGATGAAGATGGCTACGCCCACCGAGAGCGGCACGGCGATGCAAAGGGCTACCAGCGACGACATCAGCGTTCCGTAGATAAACGGAAACGCGCCGAAGTTCCCGCTCACCGGGTCCCAGGCATGGCCAAAGAAAAATTTGAGGCCGAACTTAGAGATAGTCAGCTGCGACCGCAGCACCAGCTCGCTTGCGATCAGCGCTACGATTCCGAAAATGCTCAGCGCGCAGGCCAGCATCAGCCAGCCGAAGCCGCGATCCTGAAGCGTCGAGCTTCCGCGGCTCAGGAGGAAACGGCGTATCTCCGACGGCTCTGCGTCACTCACGATCGGGGTCACCACTGCTGCCTCTTGCGTTTCCGGGGAAGGAAGAGATGTGTTCGAGAGTCCGGGCACACGAACGTCCTGTGTCTTATAGTCCACCAGACATTACGCTACCCGTCAAACATGAAAGGACTGTTAAAACCATTGAAAAATAAGGTGTAAGAAAAGACTTTCCAGACCTCATATACGTAACGGCTCCGGGCAGGAAAGGGATCCTCACCCTCCCCGGAGCCGCCTTCGCAATGCCTTACTTCAGCGCTGCAATCGTCGCCTTGACCTTCACCGCGACCGCATCCGGCAGCGGAGCGTAATAGAGTGCCGGGGCCTCGGACTCGCCGTGTTCCAGCATCCAGTTCAGGAAGTCCTTGATGACCTTGCCCTTGGCCGAATCCGGAGCCGGGTTCGGGATCAGCAGCCAGGTAAAGCTCGAGATCGGATACGCCGTCTTGCCGGGCGCATTCGTGATCGAGACGCGATAGTCAGCGGGGATCGACTTCACCGTAGCCGCAGCTTCCGTCACGCCCTCGACGCTGCCCTTCACCCAGGCTCCAGCCGCGTTGCGCACGTAGCCATAAGAGATCTTGTTCTGCAGAGCGTAGATCAGCTCGACGTAGCCGATGGTGCCCGGCAGCTGGCGAACCATACCCGCAACCGCCTCGTTGCCCTTCGCGCCGATACCCTTCGGCCAGCTCACCGCAGTGTTCCGGCCAACCGAGCTCTGCCACTCCGGGCTCACCTTCGAGAGGTAGTCCGTAAAGATATAGGTCGTGCCGCTGCCGTCCGAGCGATGCACCACGTTGATCGAGATGTTCGGCAGCTTGACGCCCGGGTTGTCCTTCGCGATGCGCGCGTCATCCCAGTTCGAGATTTTGCCCAGATAGATGTCTGCAAGCACGTCAGGAGCGAAGCGCAGTTCGGCGCTCACGCCCGGCAGGTTGTAAATCGGCACAACCGCGCCGAGTACCGTCGGGATGTGCACAATCTTGATCTTCGATTCGGACAACTGCGCATCGGACATCGGACCGTCGCTCGCGCCGAAGTCCACGGTGCCCGCGGTTACCTGGCGAATGCCGCCGCCGGAACCGATCGGCTGATAGTTGATCTGCACGCCGGCATGGGCATTGCTGTATTCGATGAACCACTTCGAGTAGATAGGGTTCGGGAAGGTCGCACCCGCACCATTCAGCTTCTGCGCAAGGCCGGAGGAGGCCGCCGACGCGAGTAGCGCCGCAGCAAGGACTACAAACTTACGATTCATGGAGTTTCCCCCTCGTGGGATAGGGAAATTCTTACGGCCCACCGTTAACGGCAGGTGACAAAACCATGAAAAGGGCAACAAATGCCCTTTCGGGCACAGACTTAAGTGACATGCGATGAATCACTTAACAGCCATAGCCTCCGCAACCTCATGACGGAGTACGCTTCCACCTGGACCGCTGACGGCTACAGGCTCTTGGAAGCCGAAGCTACCGGCAAGGATTCACCGCTTTCGCCCGCCGGTTGAATCACCGGCAGCGTGAAGAGGAAGGTGGCGCCCGAGCCCAGTTCGCTCTCGGCCCGGATATTTCCGCCGTGGGCGAGCACGATATGCTTTGCGATGGCCAGTCCGAGGCCGGTTCCACCCGACTCGCGGGAACGCGCCTTGTCTACCCGGTAGAAGCGCTCGAAGATCCGGCTCAGGTGTTCCGACGCAATGCCGGGGCCGAAATCCTGGACCCAGAACTCCACGCCATCTTCCACATCGCGCGCGCCGATCAGCACGCGCTTGCCGCCTTTGCCGTATTTCATCGCGTTTTCGACAAGGTTGCCGAAGACCTGGGTCAGCGCGTCTTCATCCGCACCGACCACGGCGTTCGTCAGATCCGCCTCATCCAGCGAGATATCCGAATCGATCACCATGCCGGCCAGGGAATCGATGGCGTCCCGCACCAGCGTAGACGCCTTCACCGGGCGCAGCTTCAGCTTGTAGTCGCTCGACTCCACACTGGCCAGCGCCAGCAGGTCTTCGGTCAGGCGATTCATGCGCGTCGCATTGCGGAGAATAATCGCCATGAACTCCCGCGCATGCGGCGGCAGCTCCATCGGGTCTTCCAGCAGCGTCTCCACATAGCCTGAGATCGAAGTCAACGGCGTGCGCAGCTCGTGCGAAACATTCGCCACGAAGTCACGGCGCATCTTCTCCGCCCGCTCAATTTCCGAAACATCATGCAGCACCGCGACCGCGCCCCCGCCCGGCGTCGGAGCGGCGTTCACGTCATACACACGCGCCGGAGCCACGGAAGTCGCCTTGCCGCTGGCCAGCTCCCGGCTTTCGAGCGCCACCTGCACGCATTTCAATACCTCGGGATCGCGCACCGCGTGGACAAGGGCCTGCCCCTGCCGCGTCGCTCCCGGCGCGATCCGCTGCATCACCACATTCGACCAGCTGATGCGGCCCGCTGCGTCCACGGCGATAACCGCCTCCTGCATGCTGTCCAGAAGCGCGGCCAGTTCCCTTTGCTTCGTCTCAAGCGCGTGAAAGCTGGCCTCAAGACGGGCAGCCGTCATATCGAGCGCCCGTGCGACTTCGGAGACCTCATCCAGATCGCCTTCCTCGATGCGCGCTGTGAAGTCACCGGAGGACATCCGCGCCGCAAAGGTCACGATGCGCTTCAGTCTGCGCTGCGCCCGATGGGCGATGAAGGCTGCCAGTACTGTCGCCAGGGCGATCGCAAACAGCGATGCCAGCAGCACATCGCTCCGCAGCACATGCGTCGTGTCATGGATCGCCTGCAGCGGATAGGCCAGACGCACCACCAGCCCGTCGCCAGCCACGGCGACAAACAGCATCCCCTCGCGCTCCGTGCTGCCGACCTTATCCGCCTGGCTCAGCGCGGTCTTTACTTCAGGAGGCACGTTCGCACTCGCCGGGCCCGAGGCCGATGCTGCCAGCACTGTTCCGTCCTGCGCGAAAAAGGTTACCTGCGCTCCCGCCTCGAAAGCCGCGCGCGAAGCCAGCGCTGCGAGCCGCTGCCCGTCACCCGGCCGTGCCTCGCCTGCCAGCAGACGGGCCTTGCCCGTCAGGGACTGGGTGATTTCCTGGCGCAGCGAGTTCTCCACGATCCCGCGCAATGTGAAGTCGAGGATCGCCGCGCTGGTGGCCAGCACCAGGACGAACGAGAGCAGAAGTTTTGTGAATACTCGGCCGGTCATCGACGGGGATCTCGCTGAGAGAAACGGAGAATGAGGCATGGGCCGCGCCGGTGTGGCGGCCCCGTAGGGAAGCAGGCGCTCGAGTAGAGCGCCCAGCTCTTAACCCGCCTTCGGAATCTCGAAGCGGTAACCGGCGCCGCGCACAGTCTTCAGATAGCGCGGGTTTTCCGCATCCACCTCGATCTTCTCACGGATACGGCGCACATAGACGTCCACGGAGCGCGGCGTCACGAAACGGGAATCGCCCCAGACCGCGTCCAGCAGGTGATCGCGGCTGAAGACCCGGCCCGGATGGCGTGCCAGGTAATCAAGCAGGCGGAACTCCGTCGCCGTCGTCGTCGTCAGCTCGCCGCGTACCTTCAGCTGCATCGCGCTGGCGTCGATCACTACCTCTTCGAAGCTGATCACCGAGGGCGTCGTCGGGCGCTCGAAGCGGCGAAGGACAGCCTTCACACGCGCGAGCAGCTCGCGGGTCGCAAACGGCTTGGTGATGTAATCGTCCGCACCCAGCTCAAGTCCGAGCACGCGCTCGTTCTCGCCCGCGCGAGCGGTCAGGAAGATGATCGGCACCGTGGCCAGCGCCGGATGGCTCCGCAGACGCCGGCATACATCCAGACCATCGCCGCCCGGGACCATAATGTCCAGCAGGAAAAGTGCCGGCGGTTGACGCTCGGCATCCGGGATCAGGTTGGCGGGGGTCGAAAACACTTTAACCCCGAAGCCCGAAGCTTCGAGATGATGCTGTACCAGACGGGAGATGTCGGTATCGTCTTCCAGGACAAATACGGTTTGGCTCAAAACAGGTCGTCCCTCAGGAATCGCTGGCCGTCAGGCCGCGTTTCACAGCTCAAGACTACGACAGTCAGGCAAAGAGAATGCAAAAGGATTGTTAATTCGACCTGCCGCTAGCCATCCGGTCACTTGCGAAATCCGGCCACGGTGATATGGATAAGGTACTATACTCACAATGGCTTACCGGAATTTCCGGTAGGCCGCGCAAAGGACCCTGTGCCGACGAGTTCCCCACTCATCCTCTGCATCGACGACGAAGTGTGCGGGCTGAGTATCCGGAAAATTGTTCTCGAACGCTCCGGTTTCCGTGTCCTCACAGCGCCAGACGGTCCCTCCGGACTCGAGCTGTTCCACCAGCATCCGATCGATCTCGTTGTACTGGATTACGCCATGCCCGGCATGAACGGGGGCGAAGTAGCGGAACGCATGCGCGCCGCCATTCCCGAAGTGCCCATCCTTCTTCTTTCTGCCTATCTTGATCTTCCGCCGTCCGTTGCGAAGTCAGTAGACTCAACGATCATGAAGGGAAACAACCCTGAAGTGCTGATCGAAAAGCTGATCGAGCTATTGCCTCCCGTCAAGCGGCGCCTCAGGAAAGCCCCGTGAACCTGGCTGAATTTCGTAGGATTCTCAAGCAGACTGCCATCCTTCCGATCCTGCTTCTTGTGATCATGGGCGGGCTTGCTCTGGCGCTCATCCGCCAGAGTTCCACCGCAACCACAGCACTCGATGTCAGCGATCGCATCACCGCCGACATCATCGATCTCGAGAAACTGATCCTCGATCAGGAGACAGGGTTACGTGGATACGAACTGACCCACGATCCCTCGCTGCTTCAGCCTTATGAGACGGCCGCGGCGCAGATGCCCCAGAGCTTTCAGGCTCTGTCCGAGAAGCTCAGGGATCGCCGCCGTCAGCCCCTTCGTCTCGCCAATCTCCGGGATCGCTACCAGCTCTGGCTCGCATTCTCGCAATCGGTTCTCGCCCGGCCTGCCGACCACCTCACCGATCCCGCGGCGGACGTAAAAGGCAAGGTTCTGATGGACGGCATCCGCGATGAAATCCGCGAGATGCTTGAGGCGGAAACCCGCGCGCGCAATATCCGCCTGGAAGCGGTTCGTCTTCGCCAGAAGCAGGAATTCTTCGTCATTCTTCTGGCCTCGCTCGTGATCGGCATTGTCCTCGCGCTCTTCACCCGCAATCGCCTGCATCGGGTCTCCCGCAGCTATCAGACGGCCCTGGCGCAGATCAGCCAGACCTCGCATAACCTCTACGACAGCCAGCAGAAATACCTGACTACTCTTGAGTCCATCGGCGACGCGGTAATCTCCTGCGACCTCAACGGCAACATCGAGTTCATGAATGCCGTGGCACAGGACCTCACCGGCTGGACCGCATCCGAGGCTATCGGCCGTCCGTTACAGGATGTCTTCAACATCATCCATGAAGAGACGCGCGAGATTGCGGAGAACCCGGTCGACAAGGTTCGCCGCCTGAATCAGGTGATCGGCCTCGCGAATCACACCGCTCTCATTTCGCGGCAGGGCAAGGAATTTGTCATCGACGACAGCGCTGCCCCCATCCGCAACGCCCAGGGGGAGATGACCGGGATTGTCCTCGTCTTCCGCAATGTCACAGAAAAGAAGCGCACGGAAGCGGCTCTGATCGCCGGAGAAAAGCTCGCTGTCGCCGGCCGGCTCGCGGCGACCATCGCCCACGAGATCCACAATCCTTTGGATTCGGTCGCAAACCTCCTCTACCTGCTCACCGGCGAAGAGAATCCCGAGAAGCGCAGCGAATACCTGCAGATGGCACAGCAGGAGCTGGGCCGCACCATGCAGATCAGCCGCACCATGCTCAGCCTGTACCGCGAGCCGAAGGCCCCGGTGAATATCGACCTGCAGGAGCTGATCGATGGCGTGTTGTTGCTCCTCGATCGCCGCATCCAGCAGCTTTCCATCCGCACCGAGCTGCAGGTCGTCGATACGGCTACGATCGAAGGCTTCCCTGCCGAGCTGAGGCAGGTCTTTACGAACGTTTTCGTCAATGCGATTGAAGCTGCGGGGCTCTTCGGCAGCATCGCCATCACCCTCAGCAAAGCTCCGCCTGAAGAGCTTCTCCCGGCCGGGATCATCGTCGAAGTTGCGGACAGCGGCGCAGGGTTCCCGCCCGCCAGCATCGAGCATCTTTTCCAGCCCTTCTTCACCACCAAGGGAGATCAGGGCACGGGCCTCGGCCTGTGGGTCAGCATGGGCATCGTCCAGAAGCACGGGGGAACCATCCGCGTGCGCAATGGGGATTCCGAGCCGTTCTCCGGGGCGCATGTCAGCATTTATCTGCCGACACGCAGCCTCCTGCACACGGCACCGCGGATCGCGGCGCCACCGGCTGTTAGCTAGAGAGACTGCACCGGGATCAGGGTCAGGTCCTCGACCAGCCCGATCTCCTTCTGCACAAACGGTTCGGCATAGCGGACGCCTGCCAGCAGCCCGTAATGCCGAGCCACCGAAAAAGTCCTCTCGCGGATCTCTTCTTCCGGCACGAACAGTCCCCCGCCCCGCTCCTGGTTGGCGTATTGCGAGGTATAGGCCATCAGGGAGCGGTGCCGCTCCTCGATGTGCGGCGTAATGTCCACCACAAAACTTGGGCGCACATCCGCATAAAGACTCGCATAGAGGATCTTGAAGGGACGGTGCGGCGCCGCGCCTGGATCGGAGCCTGCATCCAGGCTGGCCAGTCCGCTGAGAAAACAGGCTTCGTAACCGAGCCCGGCGGTGGTGTAGTGATCGGGATGACGGCCGGTCCAGTATGGCAGGATCACCACCCGCGGCCTCACCTGCCGCAACACACGCACCAGCTTGAGCCGGTTCTCATAGGTATTCTCGACCCGGCCATCGGGGATATCCAGCGCCCCGCGCCAGCTCACGCCGAGAATCTTCGCCGCCGCATCCGCTTCCGCCGCGCGCTCCACCGCAGAGCCCCGCGTTCCCGCCTCGCCCCGGGTCAGGTCCAGGATGGCCGTAGTCACACCCTGCGAACGCATCTTCAGCAGCGTCCCGCCGCAGGTCTGCTCCACATCGTCGCGATGCGCCGCGATCGCCAGCACTTCCGCCTCTACCGGCTGGGCCCAGCTCGACTCTACTTCCGCCATGGTTCTAACTCCTGAAAAGACAAAAGCGCGGTCAGCCTGGCTGCCGCGCTCGTGTCCTGCTTCTCTATCCGTTAGTAGATCGTGTTGTCGGCGTCGGTGGACGAATCCATGTAGGCGACGTCGGCGGCAGTACCGCTGACCGTCACGTTCGCGTTGTTCCGCTCTGTCATATCCGCCGTGTTGTAGATGTACACCTGTCCGCCTTCGGCCGTGTAGACCTTGTCGAGACCGGTCACAGACGCAATGCCCGTCGCGTCGCCCTTATAGGCGTCGAGTGTCGCGGTATTGGTCGAAGTGTTGAACATCGTCAGGCAGCCGTAAGCCGCGCTCGAGCCTGCTTCTACCTGCTTGTAGCGCTCGCCGGAGATGCAGCCCGAGGAGCCGATCCACAACGTGTTCTCGTCGCCGAAGACCATGCGGTTGTGGGTACCGTCGCTGATGGCGTAGGTGCCCGTGACCGAGGCGCTCGTCGTATCGAAGATCGTCAGGTAGCCGGAGAACAGGCCATCGCTCTGCTCCTGCTGCCCGGCCAGGTACAGCGTGTTGCCGTTGAATATGCCGTCCGTCGCGCCACCCGGTATCGCGTAGGTGTTGGTTGCCGTCAGGGCAATGCCCTCACCACCCGTGACACCCGTGTTCAGCTCGGAACTGGTCAGCGGAATCGTCGTGATGCTGGAGGTCGTGCCGCCGCATTCCTGGCCGCAGTTCAGCACGTAGACCGACGCGCCATCGGCCGAGAAAATCGCCTTCGTCGGATTATCGAAGCTCGCGCTCGCACCGGTGCTCACCGGGAAAAGGCAATAGACCGGCTGGTTCTGCGGTTCGCAGTCCTGGGCCGTGTTGGAGATGCTGCCCGAGGTATAGGTCCAGTTCGGATTGTTGACCGCATCGTTGCTCTGCGCCTCGGTCAGGTGCACCACGCTGTATACAGCGAAGTTCGCCTCCGAGGTTCCGCTGGCCGTGCTTGCGCCGGCCGCCTGCGTCGCATTGCGCACGAAGAGCAGCGCAATCGATCCACCGGGATTGACCGAAACGGCGTACACATTCGGGAGGTTCAGCGTATAGGACTTCGAATTCGCTACGTCCACCACCGAGACCACGTGGGTCGTATCGTTGGCTGCGTACACAAACGACTTGTCACGGGCGATGAAAACGCTCGAGGAAAGTCCGCCGGGGATGGTGATCGTGCTTGCTTCCTTTTCGGAGGCATAGCTGATCAGAGCAAAGCTGCCGTCGCCCTCGCCATATACGGCGCCGAGTTCTTCTTCCGGCATGTTCTGAATCGTCGCGGGCAGCGAGCCCGAATAGCCGCTGATCGCAAACGAGGCGACCGTGTTGTTGTAGTTGTGGCGAATGTCGTAATACGCATCGACGAACGGAAGCGCACCTTTGGTTAGGGCGCTGGGATTCTGCTCCGCGATCAGTACACGGTTCAGAAGTCCGCTCGGCGGCAGGCTACGGCCGTCTGCGTAATAGTTTTTCCCGCAGGAGGTGACAACAAGCAAGGATGCCAGGCACAGAACGGGGAGGAGCCAGTAAGCCGCGAAACTTCTCTTCTTCAAAATCTCAAGACCTCACGAACGTGGGAAGCCACAGTATAGCAAAGCATTAGCGCCTTCTGGCAGGTGCGGAAACCACCCTTCCGGCGGCCCGTTCCTTCCCTTTTTCCGAACCGGCCGACAGACCTGCAAGCATCGCTCAACCGTTAGACGAACGCCCATCTCTCCCGTCATCGCGGCTGTGCCTTTGCCCTGTTTTAACCCGGTGCATGTCTCAAGGTTGCGTAGCGAACTGCACCCGCGCACGGTGGCATTCACCCCTCCGCTGGCATACCATGAGAGGACTATGAACGAACGTATACGGGCGCTCTTCGGTGACCGCACCATTCTTTGCGATGGCGCCATGGGAACCACGCTCTATGCCCGCGGAGTCTTCATTAACCGCTGCTACGACGAGCTGAACCTCTCCCAGCCCGATCTCGTCCGCTCGATCCACGAGGAATATCTTCAGGCCGGCGCCGAGGTGATCGAAACCAACACCTTTGGAGCCAACAGCTTCCGTCTCCGCCGTTACGGACTCGAAGACCAGGTCTTCGCCATCAATAAGGCCGGAGCCCAGATCGCCCGCCAGGCCTCGGTCCACCATGACGGCAAACATGCCGCCAAAATCTTCGTCGCCGGCTCTATCGGTCCGCTCGGGGTGCAGCTCGGTGCGGCCGGATCGGCAAGCCTCGAAGAAGCACGCGCCGCCTTCGCCGAACAGATCCGCGGCCTCGTCGCCGGGGGCGTCGATTTGCTCGCCATCGAAACCATCGTGGCCATGAACGAAGCCGAGCAGGCGCTTCTTGCCGCAAAGGAAGTTGCCCCCGAGCTGCCGATCCTCGCCATGTTTACCGTGGATGACCACGGCAACTGCCTCGACGGCACCCCTCCGGAGATCGTCGCCGCGCGCCTCACCGCGTGGGGAGCCGACGTCATCGGCTGCAACTGCAGCACCGGACCGGCCGCCATCCTCACCGCGCTCCAGAAGCTTTCCGCTGGCACCAGTCTCCCGCTGGCCGCAATGCCCAATGCCGGGATGCCCCGCGCCATCGAGGGGCGCAGCATCTATCTCTCGTCCCCGGAATACATGGCCAGCTACGCGCGCAAGTTCCTCAAGGCCGGAGCACAGTTCATCGGCGGGTGCTGCGGCACCACGCCCAGCCATATCCGCGCTATGCGAGCCGCTCTCCGCGCCGCCAGCGCACAGAAGACAGGCGTTCAGCCATCGGGGAAGGTCGAGATCGTCTCCGACGTCCGGCCCGCGCCCCTCGAGCAGCGCTCCAAAGTCGGCAGGCTCATCCATGACGGCACCTTCGTGACCATGGTCGAGATCGTTCCACCGCGCGGCGTCGACGCGACGCGCGAGCTGGACGGCGCGGCCATGCTCGCCGGCCACGGCATTCATGCCATCAATGTGCCGGACTCGCCCCGCGCCTCAGCCCGCATGAGCGCGCAGAGCCTGTGCATCCAGATCCAGCAGAGAACCGGCGTCGAGGCGGTCCTCCACTACACCTGCCGCGACCGCAACCTGCTCGGCATTCAGGCTGACCTGCTAGGCGCGTCGTCCATCGGGCTGAAAAACATCCTGTGCCTTACCGGCGATCCGCCGAAGCTCGGCAACTATCCGGACGCAACCGCCGTCTTCGATGTGGACGCGATCGGCCTCGCGCAGATCGTCCGTAAGCTCAATCACGGTCTCGATATCGGAGACAATCCCATCGGCGCGTCCGCCAATCTCACCATCGCGGTCGCCGCAAACCCCGGCGTACCCGATGTCGAGAACGAGATCCGCCGCTTCGCCGCCAAGGTGGAGGCTGGGGCGGAATACGCCATCACCCAGCCGGTATTCGATCTCCGCATCCTCGAATCCTTCCTCAAACGCATCGAAGGCTTCCGGATTCCCGTCGTTGCAGGCATCTGGCCACTCACCAGCCTGCGCAATGCCGAGTTCATGAAGAATGACCTCAGGGTGCACGTGCCGGACAGCATCATGCTACGCATGCAGCAGGCGCCTACGCCCGATCACGCACGCGCCGAAGGCATCAAAATCGCGCAGGAGATGCTCGCCGCCGCCATCCCGCTGGTGCAGGGTGTGCAGGTGAGCGCTCCCTTCGGCCGCTACCCGCTGGCCGTCGAAGTCATGACAGATGTTCTGCCCAGGCCGCAGAGCGCCACAGAAGCTCCGGCTCCTCAGCCGGTCACCGTTTAGGGATACGCATGGCAGCCTTTGAAGAATCGCTCAAGAAACTGGAGACCATCGTCGCGCAGCTCGAACGCGGCGACCTGCCCCTCGAAGACTCCGTGAAGATCTTCGAAGAGGGTGTGCAGCTTTCCGCTCTCTGCAAGAAAGAACTCGAAGAGGCCGAGGGCAAAGTCGAGATCCTGATGAAGCAGCGCGACGGCTCGATGAAGCGTGAGCCCTTCCCCACGCTCGACACTCCCCGTTAAGCCCGCACACGCAAATATGCGCAGAAAGGCCGGCCACCTGGGTGACCGGCCTTTCTCATTTCGATGACTCGCGGCTGAGCTTCGCGAGCGTCGCTAATTCCTTCAAGTATTGCTTTAGGGGTCGTGCCGGGCGGCCCCAGAAGACCACGCCCGGACCTTTCACCTTCTTGTGCGTCAGAACCCCTGAGCCGGAGCCGAGAATGACCTGCTCGCCTACCGAAGCGTGATCCCCGATACCCACCTGGCCGCCGACAATCGCATAGTTGCCGATTGCGCTCGAGCCGGAGATTCCGGTCTGTGCGGCGATCACAACGTGCTTTCCGACACGCACGTTATGACCGATATGTACGAGGTTATCGACCTTCACTCCACGCTCGAGCCGCGTCTCTTCAAGCGCGCCTCGATCCACCGTGGTGTTTGCGCCGATCTCTACGTCATCCTCGATGACCAGCCGTCCCTGCTGCGGAAACTGCGTGTATTCCCCGCTCTCCCGGTCACGCACATACCCAAAGCCATCGCCGCCGAGCACCGCCCCCGCGTGGACAATCACGCGGTCGCCGATATCCACACCGGGATACACCACCACGCGCGGATAGATATGGCACTCCTGCCCGACACTTACACCCGCGCCGAGCACCGCGCCTGCATCCACGCGGCTATCGTCTCCCACTTTCACGCCCGCTTCGAGCACCACGTGTGCGCCGATCGACACCCTGCGCCCAAGCACGACATCGGGTGCGACCACAGCTGTCGGATGCACGCCGGACGTCTCGTCCTTCCCTTGCAGCAGGCGAGCGGCCTGCGCAAACAGAAGCTTCGGCTGCGGCGTGATCAGCAAGGCCTTTCCGGGATTTTCCGTGGGAGCGATCTTCGCCGAGACGATCACCGCCAGCGCAGCGGAAGACAACGCGGACTTCAACGCATCCGCATCCTCGGCAAATACCAGATCGCTCGCACCTGCGCTCTTCGCGCTGCCGACACCCGTCAGCTGCAGCTCTTCCCTGCCTTCGGCGAAGCGCAGCTCCGCCTTCAGGACCTCAGCCAGTTGCACCAGTCGCGTCATGCCACTCCTCTTTATCGCCGCGGATACAGGGTGGGCTCACCCTCGGGCCGCGTCTTCCATCTTCGATGCACCCAGAGCCACTGGCTCGGGTATTGCCGCACATAGGATTCCGTCACCGCGGTAAACCGTGCCGTGTTCTCCAGCGCATCGCGCTCGGCATCGCCTGTTTCGAGCAGCGGGATCTCCGGCCCGAAGCGCAGTACATATTTCTGTTCGCTTTCTTCCCACAGCATGAAGCCCGGCAGGACCGCAGCGCCGGTCTTCTGCGCGACGCGGGCGAGCCCTGATGCCGTGCAGGCCAGGTGCCCGAAATACGGCACGAACACACCTTGCGGCGGAGTCATATTCGTATCCATAAGGATGCCGACCGTTTCACCGCGCCGCATCGCGGCAATGAGGCCACGTGCGAAGTCGTCTTTGTGAAGGACCTTGTTGCCGTGCAGGCAGCGGATTCCATTTACCAGCGCATCCACCCGAGGATTGTCGAGGCGGCGGATCACCATGCTCATGGGATGGCCCATCAGCGAGTGGTAGAAGCTGGAAAGCTCCCACGCTCCGAGATGGCCGGTCACAATCAGAACGCCCTTACCTTTTGCTTTCGCGGCCAGGTAGTGATCGAGGCCATCGTAGCGCGCAATCGCAGCGACATTGCCCTGTATATAACGGCGCATCAGGCAGAATTCCGCCATCTGCCAGCCAAGATTGCGAAACAGCTCGTACAGGATGCGCTCCCGCTCCGGCCCGCTCTTCTCCGGGAATGCCAGTTCGAGGTTCCGCAACCCGGTCCGGCGAAGCCGTCCCATCGTACGCAGCGCCAGCCGCGCCACGCCTGCTCCCAGTGCCCGCGCCAGCGGACGCGGCAGCCTGCCCAGCACCGTCACCAGCAGCCAGACAACGCTATATTCTAGTCTTTCTCGCATCATGCAAAGCAGACCTCAGTGTATACGCCGCACACCGCGGCCCTGAGCAAACGCCTCCTTCCATCCGTCGGTATCATCACAGGACAGGGACGCATTTTTTCGCCCGCGCGTTTCACCCGCAAGCTGCCACCGTTCCGGAGTATCGCCCCATGACGCAATACGACAACGAGCTCGATCGCCTCGTCGAACAGCTCAATCGCTCCTCGCTCACCCCGCCGCGCGCCGGCTCACCGGCAAAATCCGACCCGGCAAAGCCGGATCCCGCAAAAATCGATCCTCCGAAGATCGATCTGGACCGGTTGGAGAGCTATTCCGCGAACTATCCCGAGCGATCCTCCACCGGAACCTACAACGATCGCCCCTCGCTCGATCACGTGCTCGCGCTCGCCGCTCAGCGCAACGCTTCCGATGTGCTGCTGCTCGCCGGTGTTCCGCCTACCTTTCGCATCAAGGGCACGCTCGCGTCCTCGGGCAGCCCGGCCGTCAGCCCCGAAGATCTCCGCTTCATGCTGATGGGGGCGCTCAGCCCGGCACAGGCCGCCGAGCTCGAGGAACAGCGCTCAATCGATCTTTCCTTTTCGCGCGGGTCCATCGGCCGCTTCCGCGCCAACTTTCACTACCAGCGCGGAACGCTCGCTGCGAGCATCCGCCTTCTGCCCGCGCAGGTGCCGACCATCGACTCCCTGCATCTGCCCGCCAGCCTCGCTCTCCTTACCGAGAAGCGGCAGGGACTCATCCTGGTCACCGGCCCCACCGGCAGTGGAAAAACTTCAACACTCGCCGCGCTGCTCGACCTTGTCAACACCCGCCGCCACGATCACGTCATCACCATCGAAGACCCGGTGGAGTACCAGCACCTCAACCGCAGCGCCATCATCGAGCAGATCGAGGTCGGCCGCGACACGCCCACCTTCGCGCACGCAGTCCGCGCCGTTCTCCGTCAGGATCCGGACGTCATCCTCATCGGAGAGATGCGCGACGGCGAAACGATGACTGCCGCGCTCACGGCTGCCGAAACCGGCCATCTCGTGCTCTCTTCGCTGCATACGAATGATGCGTCGCAGGCTCTCTCACGCATCCTCGATCTGCTGCCTTCGAGCCATCAGCAGCAGATCCGCCAGCAGCTTTCGCTCAGCCTGCTTGCCATCCTGAGCCAGCAATTGTTGCCTGCAGCCGACCGCCTGCATCGCTACCCTGCCGTCGAGATCCTGCTCGCGACGCCCGGCATCCGCAATCTCATCCGCACCGGGCACGATCACCAGATCCGCCACCTGGTGGCCACCGGACGCGGCGAAGGCATGCAGACCATGGAGCAGTCGCTCGCCGACCTGGTGCAGACCGGCCGCATCACGCTCGAGACCGCCTACGCCCATTCGGCCAACACGAAGGAACTCGCCCAGTACCTGGGACGTGAACTGCCCGCCTGATTTCCTCCCGAAATTTCCTCCCAGACATGCGAAAAGCCGGGTGAGCACCCGGCTTTCTTTCCCGATCGATAAAATTTCTATGAATTACTTCACGGGTTCAATATTGTTTCGCGATCCTTACGACGCGATTCCGATCAGTTCCCGCTCGGCACGCAGCCAGTCTTCTTCCGCATGTCCGTCTTTCCAGCCGCGTTCGGCCCAGTAGCGCCGCGCCAGCTCTGCAATCTCTTCGTGCGAGGGCTGCGGCTTTACAGCCTCGACCGTCGCTTGCTTCTTCGTCGCGGTTTTCCGGGGCTTTGCCGGTGCCTTGGCCTTCTTGATGGTCTCCGCCATGCAAATCTCCTTGAGATAAGAATCGCCGCCTACGAACGGGGCATCCTCTTTAGAGTAGGCGACAAGAGCATGCACGCGAAGACCAAATCCACATCCGGGAACCAATCTCTGCAACGCTTTCTTCATATTTGTCGCTTTCATTCACACGGAATCCTCGTCTGCGACCTCCACAACAGCCGAGGCATCTCTAAAATAGGAAGTGATGAGTCCCAGCAGGCCGCCGTTCGGCCATGGACCTGTTAGATCTCAGCATTACTTCATACGCATGGAAAGAAGGTCGGATTCATGGATCAGCCCCTGTCGGACGCCCTAGTTTTCTTCGGCGCCACCGGAGACCTTGCTTACAAGCAGATCTTCCCCTCACTCCAGCGCCTCGCCAAGCGCGGCAAGCTCAAAGGCCCCGTGATTGGTGTCGCCAAGGCCGGTTGGAACCTCGACCAGCTCAAGGCACGCGCCAAGGACAGCGTCGAAAAGCACGGCGGTCTTGACCCCGAAGGCTTTGCCGATCTCAGCAGCCGTCTCCGCTATGTCGATGGCGACTACGCTGATATCACTACCTTCCAGAAGGTTCGCAAGGAACTCGGCAACGCACAGCACCCGCTGCACTATCTCGCCATTCCTCCCAGCCTCTTCATCGAGGTCATCCGCAAGCTCAAGGATTCCGGTTCTGCTGAGGGCGCCCGCGTCGTCGTCGAAAAGCCCTTCGGCAACGATCAGCAGTCTGCCTACGCTCTCAACCGCTCGATCCACGAAATCTTCCCCGAGCCGAACATCTTCCGCATCGATCACTATCTCGGCAAGAATGCGGTTCAGAACCTCATCTACTTCCGCTTCTCGAACGCCTTCCTCGATCCCGTGTGGAACCGCCAGTACATCGAGAGCGTGCAGATCACCATGGCCGAGCAGTTCGGCATTCAGGGCCGCGGCTCGTTCTACGACGGCGTCGGTGCTCTTCGTGACGTGGTCCAGAACCACCTCATGCAGCTGCTCAGCAACATCGCCATGGAGCCGCCGCCGTGTCCGGACGTGGAAGCTCTCCGCGACGAGCGCGTCAAGGTGCTCAAGAGCGTGCAATCCATCCGCCGCGAAGATGTCGTCCTCGGTCAGTTCGAGGGCTATCACGAGGAACCCGGCGTCAAGCCCGGCTCACAGGTAGAAACCTTCGCCGCGCTGAAGGTCATGATCAACTCCTGGCGCTGGCGCGATGTCCCCTTCTTCATCCGTACCGGCAAAAACCTTCCCATCACCGCAACGGAAGTGGTCGCGAAGTTCCGCCAGACACCTCCGGTCTTCTCCGAGTCCGTCCCCCCTCAGAACTACGTTCGCTTCCGCCTGAGCCCCGAGCCGATGATCGCGATCGGCGGCTCCGTCAAGGAAGCTGGCGAACGTCTGCGCGGTTGTATGGTCGAACTCCAGGCCAACCAGGGATGCGGCACCGCCAATCTGCTCGCCTACGAAGAACTCCTGCAGGACGCCATGCGTGGCAACCAGACCTGGTTTGCCCGCGAGGACTACGTGCAGGAATCGTGGCGCATCATCGATCCCATCTTCGCCCAGCACGGCGATCCGCTGCCCTATAAGGTCGGTACCTGGGGTCCCGATGCCGTCAATGCCCTTACGCAGGGCTACGGCGGCTGGGTCGACCCCAAGTAAGTCGATCCGAAGCAAACAGGAAAAGGCCGGGCGATTGCCCGGCCTTTCTCATCTCTGGCTTGCGCCCGAAATTTACTGTACGTCGTGGAAGTAATTGCGGATCGCGCGCAGGAATGGCAGCGACGGCGGAGGAGCCGGCACGTTGCCCTTCAGAATCTGCTCGAAGGGATGCGGAGTGCCGTAGAAGGCGTCCGTATCTTCGTTGTTCTGGCTCACCGAGGTGCCGTCGAGATCGATACCCGCAAAGAGGCCCTTGCTGCGCGAGTAGGTTAACAGCTCCGAGTTGAGCTTCCAGTCGGTCGCTGCCTGCGAGTTGCGGCCCACCGGACCGGCCGAAGCCGCCGCGTCGCCGCCGATCTTGAACTTGCTCTTCAGCAGATCCTGCATACCGTGGTCGTTCACAGCAACCAGTACGAGGTCCGTACCCTGGCCGCCGATCTGGAAGCCGAAGGAGCCGCCAGCCATACGGATGAACGCAGGAGCGCTCCAGCCGTGTCCGGTGCGGCAGGTGACCACACCCTGGCCATACTGACCGCCTACGATGAAGGCGCCCTTCTTCAGGCTCGGCACAACCGCCACGCAGGTCGCCTGCTTGATGATGTTGTCCGGAATGCCCCGATCCGGCGTCTTCGCCAGCTCATCGATGATGAGGCGGGACTTCTCCAGACGATCGTTGAGCGTTGCCTGGTCGCTGGCGGCAAACGCGGATAGGGAAGCTCCCGCGAGACAGAAAAGGGCTAGCATCTTTTTCATAGTTTTCGTCTTCTCCTTGCAATACGTTGTCCGGCTATACGTTGTCCGACAAGTGCGGTTCACGCTGCTGAATACCATTTGCCGGGTCCCCGAACAGGAAGGCGTCCAAGACAGGCTCTTCCGCATCAGGATCGGGAGCAACCGACACGGGTACATAGATGCAGTAATTTGGCGGAAGGTTGAGGTGATGAAAAGAAAGGATCGTTTCAGAGGAGAGAAAATCTCTTGCTTTTTCCCGGCGATTCCAGCACCGTAGTGGTCAGGCGCTTTTTACCAGAGCAAAAAAGAGGGGCTGCGAGATCGCAGTCACCTGCGCCACCAGCCCCGTTCCCCAGATCTGCGTTGTTGCTAGTAACGTTTTAACCCTGTTACCAAGGGATAGCAAGGTAACATGGGTACAGGCGACTTAGGTAACCACCCCTGAAACCAGCCTGAAACAAAGACTGGTTTCGAGGACGGTTTACTCTTCCGGCCCGAATACGCGGCTTGCCGCATGGATTGAAAGAGCAATCCGGTTCTGGACGCCGACCTTCCGCATCAGTCTCCCCACATAAGCCTTCACCGTCCGTTCTTCGATTCCCAGACTCAGGGCAATCTCACGGTTGGAGCGCGCCGCTACGAGCAGGCGCAGCACCTCCTGCTCGCGTTCGGTAAACGTGAAGTGATGCCGCAGAACCCGCTTCTCGGTGGCGTGCAGCATGCGGTCCACAAACTTCGAGAGAACCTTGCGCGGAGCCCAGATCGAGCCGCTCTGCACCACGTCGATGCATTGCGTCACCTGCGCCGGCGTCACGGTCTCTTCCAGGTAGCCCTTCGCACCGGCGGCAATCGCGCTGATGATGGTTTCCTCGTTGGCCTCGGCGCCCATCAGGATCAGTTTGACGGCCGGGCGCTGAGCCTTGAGCCGTGCGAGCGTCTCGAAGGAGTCAAGAGGGTCGCGCAGCCCCACCAGGATGAGCGGCAGCGATGCATCGTGCATCGCCGCCTCCAGCGTGGTGGGTACCGCCTTCAGGTGAGGAATCTCTCCCAGGACATCTTCGAGACCGGCAATCCGAATGGGCTCAAAATCCAGCAGTCCTATCCGCAATAAACCATCGTCGGGAGCGTTCGTGCTCATCGCCTCTTCCTTGCTTGGCTTTCGTTAGAGCTTGGGCAGGACAATTCCCTGCTGCTTCTGATACTTCCCGCGCCGGTCCGCGTAGCTCACTTCGCAGGGCTCGTCGGACTGGAAGAACAGGATCTGGCAGAGCCCCTCGTTCGCATAGACACGCGCCGGCAGCGGCGTCGTATTCGAAATCTCCAGGGTCACATAGCCTTCCCATTCCGGCTCGAAAGGCGTCACATTGACGATGATGCCGCACCGCGCATAGGTCGACTTGCCGACACAGATCGTCAGAACATCCCGCGGAATCTTGAAATATTCGATCGAACGGGCCAGGGCGAACGAGTTCGGGGGAACGATCACCGAATCGGACTCGACGGTCACGAAAGAGCGCTCATCGAAGTTCTTCGGGTCGATAATCGCGCTGTTCACGTTCGTGAAGATCTTGAATTCGTTCGATACCCGCAGGTCGTAACCATAGGAGGAAAGCCCGTACGAGATCACTCCTTCCCGCACCTGCTTCTCGCTGAACGGCGAGATCATTCCATGCTTGGTCGCCTGTTCGCGTATCCAGCGGTCACTCTTAATTGCCAAGAACTGCTCCTTATCGGCCAGCTTCATCAAAAGCTACCGGGTTTCAGTGATATTTGCTTCAAAAATTGCATCTTACGAGACAGCCGATGCGTTGACAACAGGCCTAAAGCTTTCTAGCATCACTCCAGCCGTCAGGCCACGCTGGCATACTTCGACTTTCGGGTGAATCACATTGATCAAGCAGGACATCATCCATCACGTCATTGAGCGAACCGGGCTGCCTCGCGTCAAGGCCGAGGCTGCCGTGGACACCGTCTTCGAGAGCCTGAAAAAAGCCCTCGCCAATGGCCAGCGCATTGAACTGCGCGGCTTCGGCGTCTTCAACGTACGTCCTCGCAAGACGGGCATCGGCCGCAACCCGCGTACCGGCGCCGAGGTCACCATTGCCCCCGGCAAGGCGGTGCGCTTCAAGCCTGGCAAAGAGCTGCACATGCTGGACGGCGAGTCCTCCTAAATTCGAGAATCCCGGCAGGGCCATCCCATGGCCCTGCTTTTACGTTGCCCGAGCTTGCATTCACGCTGCGGTAACGTTTCCATAAAGTATCTTCGCTGGGCTATGATGGCGCTGCTATGGTCCGCTGCGCATCGCTCCTCACCACCGCCCTCTTCTCCCTCGCATCCACTCTAGGCATGACCTCGCTTCATGCTCAGCAGGCTTCTCAGCCTGTCCGCGTAGCTATCGTCGGCCTCGAACACGGCCACGTCGATGGTTTCCTCGGCGCTTTCCCAAAACAGAACGACGCTCAGCTGGTTGCGGTCGTCGACCCCGATCCTGCGCTCCGCGCCAAGGCACAGGCGCACTTTCATCTCGACTCCAGCCTCCTTTATTCGGATCTGGACAAGGCCGTGGCTGCGACTCATCCGCAAGCGCTGCTGGTCTATACCTCGGTCGGCGACCATCGCCGCATCATTGAAGCTGCCGCGCGTCTTGGTCTCGACGTGATGGTCGAAAAGCCCCTGGCCCTGTCCGTCGAGGACGCTCTCGCCATCCGTCGCCTCGCGCACGAGCACCACATCCAGGTAATGGTGAACTACGAGACCACCTGGTACTCCAGCAATAAGGCCGTGCTCGACATGGTCTCCTCGGGCAAGCTTGGGGACGTCCGCAAGGTCGTGGTGCATGACGGCCACGAGGGACCCGCCGAAATCGGCGTGCAGCCGGAATTCCTGAAGTGGCTCACCGACCCGGCCCTGAATGGCGCAGGCGCGCTCTATGACTTCGGCTGCTACGGCGCCGACCTCATAACGGTCATGATGCACGGCGAGGCGCCGATCTCGGTCACCGCCTCCGCGCAGACCGACAAGCCCGAAACCTATCCGCACGTCGATGATGACGCCACCATCATCCTGCGCTATCCGCATACCCAGGCCGTGCTCATGCCTTCCTGGAACTGGACCTTCTCGCGCAAGGATATGGAGGTGTACGGCACGAAGGCCTATGCCATCGCCGTAAACCCGAGGCAGGTAAAGCTGCGCACCGCGGAGAATCAACCGGAACAGGAATTTACCGCCGATCCGCTCCAGTCCCCCGAGGACACCTCGCTTCACTATCTCGCCGCGGTCGTGCGGAAGCAGCTCAATCCCGACCACGACCTCACCAGCCTCAGCACCAATGTCACGGTCGTACAGATCCTCGATGCCGCGCGCCATTCCGCTGCCAGCGGCCGTACCATCGAGCTCCAGCCCCTGCCGAAGGACGGCGAGTGATACTGAAGCGTTACCGTGTGCGGGAGTATGATGGCGCGGACATGCTGCGCCATCGACTCTCGCCACGTTCTGCTTCATGGCTCCTGGCTTTCCTGCTCTTTACAGCTGTGATTCCCTGTCTCGCACAGGATATGGCGGACAAGCCGCTCGGCGCTGCCGCGCAGAACCGGCCCAGCTACCTGCAGAATGCCGGCATCGACCAGCGTCTTGGCTCGCAGCTTCCGCTGGACGCGCAGTTTGTCGACTCCTCCGGCAAGCCTGTCACGCTCGGCGACTTCTTCCATCAACGCCCGATCGTTCTCGCACAGGTGTATTTCAAATGCGGCATGCTCTGCCCGCAGGTTCTGCATGGGATGGCCCAGGCTCTGCGTCAGACCGGCTTCCATCCCGGCGATGAGTACGACATCGTCGTAGCCAGCATCGATCCGGACGACACGCCCGCGGACGCCGCAGAGACGAAAGCGCACATCGTCGCAATGCTCGGCGCGTCCGGAGCCGCAGACCACATCCATTTCCTCACCGGAAAGCAGCCGGCAATCACGGCACTCGCCTCGGCGACGGGCTTTCACTACGTCCGTGTGCCGGGCCCGGACGGAAAAATGGACCAGTACGCGCACTCGAGCGTCATCATGATCGCGACGCCCGACGGCCGCATGTCAAAGTACTTCTCCGGCATCGAATATCAGCCGCGCGATCTCCGATTCGCGCTGATCGAAGCCAGCAACCGCCGTATCGGCACACTCTCCGACCTCGTACTGCTTTATTGCTGCAACTACTCGCCGAGCCAGGGACGCTATACCGTGGCCATCCTGCGCATCCTTGGCATCGCAGGATTCTGTTCTGTTTTAGCGCTTGTCTCGGTGCTCTACCTGCTGAGCCGCAAACCGGCGCACGTGGCAGCCTGACCACACTTTGCTGCTCGCATGTAGGACAATAGGAGCAGCGAATGAAAACTGACGCGCCATCCTCAGACTCCGGCAGATCCTCGCCCGGCGGCGAGTGTCACACCGCCTTCCAGCCTTCGCGCGTCCGTCCTGTCTTCGTCACCAGCCTGGTTGCAGCAGCGATGTTCATGGAGCTGCTCGACGGCACCATCATCGCCACGGCGCTGCCGCAGATGGGCCGTGCCTTCCACGCCTCGGCCGTCAGCCTCAACATCGGCATGACTGCCTACATGCTCACGCTCGCCGTCTTCATCCCCATCAGCGGATGGATGGCCGACCGCATGGGCTCGCGCTCCGTCTTTGCCGCGGCGATCACCGTCTTTACGCTGGCATCGGTCCTCTGCGGCCTGTCGAACGGCGTCACCGAGTTCGTCCTGGCGCGCATTCTTCAGGGCATCGGCGGAGCCATGATGGTCCCGGTCGGCCGCCTCATCGTGCTCCGCGCCACGCCCAAGGAAGATCTCGCGAAGGCCATCGCCTACATCACCTGGCCGGCGCTCTCGGCCCCCATCATCGGACCGCCGCTCGGAGGCTTCATCACTACCTACTGGAGCTGGCGCTGGATCTTCTTCCTGAATGTACCGCTGGGCGTGACCGCGCTTGTGTTGACCGCCTTGTGGATCTCCAACGAGCGCACGGAGACGCGGCATGCCTTCGACTGGCGGACCTTCCTGCTCGCCGGTCTGGGCTCGACGCTGTTCGTCTATGCGCTTGAACTGCTCTCGCAGACGCCGGTCAATTTCCGCCTTGCGCTGATCCTGCTGGTCATCAGCCTCGTCTCCGGTACGCTGGCCGTCTTCACCGCGCGCAAGGCCGATTACCCGCTGATCGACCTCATCTCGCTGCGTCTGCCGAGCTTCGCGCAGTCGATCTACGGTGGATCGCTCTTCCGCATCGCCGTGAGCGTGCTTCCCTTCCTGCTGCCGCTCATGTTCCAGATCGGCTTCGGGTTGAACGCCTTCCACTCCGGTCTTTACGTGCTGGTACTCTTTGCCGGCGACCTCACCATGAAGTCGCTGGTCATTCCCATCCTGCGCCGATTCGGTTTCCGCCGTGTGCTTCTGGTGAACGGAGTCTTCACCGCCGCCTCTGTCGCCATTTGCGGTGCGCTCACCCCTGGGCTGTCGCCCTGGATCATCATCGCCGTGCTCTTCGCGCACGGGGCGCTGCGATCGCTGCAATTCACCAGCATCAGCACGCTGGCCTATGCCGACATTCCACCCACGCACATGAGCCGCGCCAACGGATTTTTCTCCGCCGTCGTGCAGCTCTCCGGCAGCATGGGCGTTGCCACGGGCGCGGCTCTCGTTCGCGCCTCGGGCTGGTTCCGGAAAGAGAATCTGGCACAGCCTTCGCTGCAGGACTTTCACTTCGCGATGCTGTTGGTCTCGGTGCTGGTGCTCTTCTCCCTCATCGACGCCGTACGGCTTGCGCCGGAAGCGGGCGCGGTCGCCAGTGGCCACCGCGCCGCCTTGCAGGACACAATCCCGGTCGCAGAATAACCGCTACTGGTCGCGCAGCGCTCGCGAGGGCTCGATGGACGCGGCGCGGCGCGCAGGCAGCAGGGCTGCCGTCAGCGCTACGCCGCCGATCACCAGCACCGCGACGCTATACACCGCGATATCGCCCGTCGAGACACCGTACAGCTCGCTGCGCAGGGCGCGTGACGCCACCAGCGCCAGAGGCACCGTGACGGCAATCGCGATGCCCGCCAGAACCAGCACCTCGCGCAGGATGAGGCCGACGACCGTGGTACGCCGTGCCCCCAGGGCCATGCGGATGCCGATCTCCCGCGTGCGCTGCGCCGTGGTGTAAGCGAGGATGCCGTAGACGCCGATACCCGCCATCACCACAGCAAGGATGCCGAAGGCCGCGGCCAGCAGCGCGATTGCACGCTCGTTCGAGAGGCTGTCATCGATGCGGGTGTCGAGCGTGGCGATGTCCTCGACGATCAGGCGGCTATCGACGCGCCGGACCGCCTCGCGGATCGAGGCGGTCGCGGTGCCGGGGGCCTGCCAGGTGCGGATGTAGACCGTCTGGCTATCCGGCTGGTCGGCCTGCAGGAACGGGCGGTAGGCCGTCACTGTAGCATCATCTCGAACCGTCTGGTGCTTCACATTCCCGACTACGCCTACGATCGTCCATCCAGCGGCCGGATCTTTCGGTTTTCCTGGCCGGGTCATGTGATGGCCCAGGGCGGCCGGCACACTGCCGAAGACTTGTTTCGCAAACTTTTCATTCACGATCACGACATGGTCAGCACTCGCCGTATCTCCGCTGTTGAAGTAACGGCCGGCAAGGAGCGGAACACCCAGTGTCTGCAAATAGGAGTCGCTCACCCAGGGCAGCTCCGCATCGAAACCATCGTTCTTCGGACCGGTGCCCGGCACGGTGACATCCCCGGATGTACCGCTGCCGACCAGATCCGGATCGGCCGTCGCACCGACTGCCTTGACACCCGGCACGGCAGCCAGAGCATCGAGAACCTGCTTTTCGACGATCGGCACCTCCGCCGAGGGATAACCTGCGAATTCCGGTGTCAGGTCGAAGGAAAGCAGGTGGTCGGTTGGGAATCCCGTATTCGTTGCCTTCAGGTTCTGCACCGTACGCACGAACAGGCCCGCTCCGACCAGCAGCAGCAGACTGAAGCCGATCTGCAGCATCACGCAGGTTTTGCGGAAGCGCAGCGCTGCTCCCGTTCCGGTACCAACCTGCTGCTTCAGCGACTCGGCCAGACGCGGGTTCCAGAACTGCAGCGCCGGAGCCAGGCTGAAGGCCAAACCCACCAGGAGGACAGCCGCGCCGGTAAAGCCCATCACCGTCCAGTTCATCTCCGACGTGAACGGCGAGGCCTCCGGCGTCCGTCCCGCCATCCATGCAATCAGCGCGCGCAGCACCTGCGGCGCCAGCAGCAGGCCGACCAGTGCTCCCAGGGCGCTGAGCAGTAATCCTTCGGCCAGCAGCTGCCGCAGCACCTGCACATTGGTTGCGCCCAGCGCGTAGCGCATGGAGAACTCACGCACACGCGTAGCGGCGCGCACCAGCAGCAGGCTGGCCACGTTGATGGCGGCCATCGCTACAACCAGCAGAACCATGGCCATCACAATGGTCAGGGGCGTACGCAGGCTGTCGCGCTGCGGTGAGAAACCTCGCGCCCCGGAATCGACATGCAGGCGGCTCTTCTCGACAAAGCTCTTGCGAGCTGCCGCCGACTGATCGCGGAGATAGCGAAAATCATCAGCACGAATCGCGCGGAAGAGCGGATCCATCGCTGCCTCGGCCTGTGCCGCAGTCACGCCCGGCTTCAGACGGCCGGTCAGGGTCAGCCAATAAGACTTGGGATCGTTCAGCCAGTCATAGTCTGGATCGACCACCTTCTGCATGCTCAACGGCACCCAGATCTCCGGGGTGTCGCCCCAGGTCATGCTGTGGAATCCGGGAGCGGCCACGCCCAGCACCGTGAACGGTTGGCCATTGATCAGCAGGGTCTTGCCAGTTACCGGAGCCTCACCGAGCCGCCGTTTCCAATAATCGAAGCTCAGCACCGCGACCGGATTTGCGCCCGGGGCGGTATCGTCAGCAGGCGCCAGCACCCGTCCCGCGGCAGCCGGTACGCCGAGCATCTGGAAATAGTTTCCGCTCACGATCTCGGCGCGCGCGTTCTCCGCCTGCTCGCCCCACTTGACGCCCAGCGTTAACGGCTCCGCAGCCGCCAGCCCGCTGAGCACCGTGTTCCGGTCGCGCATCTCCTTGTAGTCCGAGTAGGTGAAATAGTGGGTGTGGCCCGGGCTATCACCACCCTCGTTATGCATGTGGCCGTCCACCTCACCGGCGAAGCTCAGGACCACCAGCTTCGATGGCTCCCTGACCGGGAGCGAGCTCAGCAGCGCCTGGTCGAGCAGCGTAAAGATGGCAGTATTGGCGCCGATGGCCAGCCCCAGCGTCAGCACCGCGGTCACGGCAAAGCCGGGAGCCCGGCGAAGCTGGCGCAGCGCAAATCGGATGTCGCTCAGAATGGCGTGCATAGTTCTCCTCAAAACGTGTCGGGAGAGATGTGTGCACCTGTCGTGCCAAACTCCGTCCCTCTAACTCCCTGAAAACACGCGAGGAGGAAACAGATTGCCCGGCGGAGCTGTTCGATTCGCCTGTCCTATGTTCATAACCGGACACTCACGAAACACTCGTAGAGATTGAAAGCTAAACTTCTATTTTTTGCGATAGAATCCAGCCAGAGTCACGAACAATTTTATGGCCGGCAGCCCCGGCGAGGTTCGCATTGCCGCAGCAGCCGGATATCCATGACTGGAAGCCGTCCCATAATCCCTGGGCCGTCGCTCTTACCGTAACGCTCGCCACCTTCATGGAGGTCCTCGACACCTCCATCGCAAACGTCGCCCTCCCGCACATTGCCGGGTCGCTCGGCGCGAGCCAGGAAGAGGCGACCTGGGTTCTGACCAGCTACCTCGTTTCGAGCGCCATCATCCTGCCTATCTCCGGATGGCTGATGGCCAGGTTCGGCCGCAAGCGCTTTTACATGGCGTGCGTGGCGATGTTCACCGTTTGCTCCATGCTGTGTGGGCTAGCGCCGACACTGCCGTTCCTGATCCTCGCCCGCATTCTGCAGGGCGTGGGCGGCGGCGGACTGGCGCCAAGCGAACAGGCGATCCTTGCGGATACCTTCCCTATCGCCAAGCGAGCCCAGGCCTTCGCTGTTTACGGCATGGCAGTCGTCTGCGCCCCGGCCATCGGTCCTACGCTCGGCGGCTACATCACCGACAACTTCAACTGGCACTGGATCTTCTTCATCAACGTGCCGGTCGGCCTGCTCTCGATGTACCTGAGTCATCGCATGGTCGAAGATCCGCCGTACCTCAAGGCCAAGAAGGAGAAGCTTGGCCGCATCGACAGCATGGGTCTTGGCCTGGTCGCGGTCGGCGTCGGCTTCCTCGAGGTCGTGCTCGATAAGGGCCAGGAGAAGGACTGGTTCGGTGATCCGCATATCACGCTCTTCGCGATCCTGGCGGCGGTTACGCTGGTGCTCTTCGTCTGGTGGGAGTGGCGGCATCCCGACCCGATCGTCGACCTGAAGCTGCTCCGCAACCGCAACTTCGGCACGGCTGTCTTCCTGCAATTCGTGCTGGGCATGGTGCTCTTCGGCTCCACGGTTCTGATCCCGCAGTTCCTGCAGGCGCTCATGGGCTACACCGCCGAGCGCGCGGGCATGGCGCTCTCGCCCGGAGCGCTGGTGCTCATGTTCATGATGCCGGTCTCTGGACGCATTGTCGGCAGAGGCAAAATCGATGCCCGCCTGCTCGTCGCTATCGGCTACTTCATCACGGCGGCAGGCCTCTACAACCTCACCCGGCTCGACCTCGATGTCAGCTTCGGCACCATTGTCTTCTGGCGCATGTTGCAGGTGATGGGGCTCTCGTTCGTCTTCATTCCCATCAGCACGCTCAACTACGTGGGTGTGCCGCGAGACAAGAACAACCAGATCTCGAGCCTGTCGAACTTCGCCCGCAACCTTGGCGGATCGGTCGGTACGGCCATGCTCACGACCTTCGTGCAGCGCACGCAGCAGACACACCAGACGAGCCTCATCGCCCGCATCGTCCCCGGCGACCCCGCGTACGCGCATTTCATCGATGCCACAAAGACCGCGCTGATGCACCTGGGGCAAAACGCCGACCAGGCCGCATCGCTGGCAACCGGGCAGGTCTACCAGACTCTCCTGCGGCAGGCCCAGATGCTCAGCTATCAGAATGCCTTCTGGGGACTCAGCATGGCCATCGGCTGCCTGATTCCACTGCCCTTCATCATGCGCAAGCCGCCGAAGCATCCCAGCACGGGCGGTGGAGGCCATTAGGCTGTATCGGCATATTGTGAATGCCTGGATCTTTGGAAGAAGCTTGTCATTCCGACCGAAGCGACCGCAGGGAGCGTAGCGGAGGAACCTGCAGTGAGGCTGCCGGCTTCATAACATCCTCGAACAGGCTGGCCAAAGTGCGGGTTCCTCCACTACGCGAGACAATAAAACTGTCTCGCTTCGGTCGGAATGACAGCTTCGAGGTTAGGAATAGAGGCGCCAAACAACCATGGCGATACCCACTAGCGCTCCAGAAAGATGACTCCCTGCTGATAATCGATCGTGACCCTGGAGAAGCGCGAAAGAAAGTCATTCCCCAGGATTCCGGCCAGGCCTCGGCCCGCTCGCTCCCTTGGCATCCGCCGCGATGGCGGCAGGAACATCGCGAAAGCTCTGGCCGCCGAGGGTGAACTCACTCAGCACGGACGAGGTATAGGTCTGCCTGCCATCGATACCGATCTCGTCCGACGCCTTGGCTGAGATTTCGTCCGGCGATGCGCCAAAGAGATTGGCGTGCCGCTCGACAAACCAGTGATTGACCTCGATTCCGCCGTCGCCGCCTGTATCGATTTCAAATATGCCCTTCGCGGAATGACCATCTTTCGCGATGGTGGCCGATACGAGCGGCAGCTTTTTCTTGTCGAATGCGACCTCCCCGTCTTTTTCCGGAGAGACATGTCCGCATGCTACTTCAAGCGTGTTCGTGCGGTAATCGATCGTCACAACCCTGCCGACGAAAAGCGATGAGCCAATGATGCTGTCGACGGCCATACCGCTTGCCTTCGTGATCCACGAGAGATCGAACACGATCGGCATGCCGGAACTGAGGCTGAGACCTGATGAGCCCATCCCGGATAAAGCAATCACGGCGCCGGGAGCGAAAATTGCCGGCGCTTTCGTGGTGCTGGTCAGCGCGCTGAGTTTCATCTCTCCCTGCTGAAGAGGAAGCGATACCTTCTTCGCAAAGGTTTGATCCACCGCCAGGCCTGTGAAGCCAGTGTCCACGATAAACTGCCCGGCCTGGCCGTTGACCGTGGCCTCGACAACCATCAGCTTGTGCTCGAAGCGAAAAGGAATGCGAATCGGAGCCGGCGCGTTCGGCGTCACCAGTTGCTGGTCACACTGGCTATACGCCTGGCGGCCGAAGCCTCCCAGTATCAGCGAGCACACGAGCGCCCGCAGCATGGCATGCAAACCCGATCTGACCACTGGTCTTCCTTGAATGAGTGAGGGCTTATCCCAGCCGGACAACGCCCTCCGGCGTCACCGCCGTCACCACGACGCCCGAGGTCTCGAGGTGCGTCATCTTATGCCCGTGTATGTGGCCGAGGATGATTGTCTTCTTCAGCATCTGGATCAGCGGCCTCGCCTGATCCTCAAAGAAGCGGTCCACGGCGTGATCCCACTCCGCCGCAACGTTGTAGGTCACATCACACTTGGGACATAAAAGCGGTGGATCGATCCAGCGGTGAAAGGTGCCTCCCGGAAGGCCCCCAACGGGCTCGGTGCCCGAACGTATGGCTGCAAGTTTCAACTTCATCGTTGACAGGCTACCACCCGCGAAGGCCGCCTTCCCTTGCCCGGCCCATCGTGCAGCTTCTCCGATACATTGGTACGCATGGTTTTCCGGCGCCTCTTTGCCCTTGCTGTTCTTTGCCCTGGCCTGATCGCATCTGCTCTTGCCGAACCTGCCCTTGTCGAGCCGACCACATTGACGCAGCCGGCACGCGAGGTGCTGGAGCGCCTGATGCCCGCGCTTGCGCCGCAATTCACGCTGGCGCTCACGCCCGCGCAGCAGGACGGCTTCCACATCACCGGCACCGCGGGGCATATTCGCGTGGAGGCGGCCACCACGCCGACGCTCCTCTATGGCGTGAACTGGTATCTCAAGTACGTCGCACATCTGCAGGTCTCGACCAACGGCCTCCAGCTCGGTGCACCTGGGCTCATTCTTCCCGCGCCGCCCGCGCCGATCGATAAACCTGCGCTCTATCCGTGGCGCTATGCATTAAATGAGAACGTCGACGGCTACTCTGCTCCGTACTGGGATGACGTGCGCTGGCAGCGGGAGATCGACATCCTCGCCATGAGCGGCATCAACGCTGTCCTCATCGAGCGCGGCACCGACCTCGTGCTGTACGAGACATTCCGGGATGCGGGCTATTCGGACGACGAAATCCGCCGCTGGATCACGCAGCCCGCGCACCAAAATTGGCAATTGATGGGCAACATGTGCTGCTTCAACGAGCCGATCTCGCTCGAACTGCTGCACAAGCGTGCCGAATCCGCGAAACACATCATCGCCTCGCTGCGCCGCCTTGGCATCGCCCCGGTGCTGCCCGGCTATTACGGCATCGTGCCTGCGGACTTCGGCACGCGGCATCCGGGCGCGCATGTGATTCCGCAGGGCGAGTGGAATGGATTCACCCGGCCCGGCTGGCTCGATCCTAGAGATTCAGATAAAAAAAATCCGTGGTTCGCCAAGCTGGCGGCCTCGTTCTACCGCCATCAGAGCGAGCTCTTCGGCGCTGCTCCGCTCTACGACATCAACATCTTCCAGGAAGGCGGCACGGCGGGCGACGTTCCTGAAGGCGCGGGCGCAAAGGCAGTGCAGGATGCGCTCGAACGCTCGCATCCGAAGACGAAAACCTACCCCGGCGCAATCTGGTTCATGATGGCCTGGCAGCGCGAACCCTCGGCCGCCTTGCTCTCCGAGCTCGACACGACACGCATCCTCATCGCGGATATCGAACAGGGCCGCACGCCAAGAGAGAATCGCGACGAAGAGTTCCGCCACGCGCCGTGGCTCTTCGGCGGATTGTGGGAATTTGGCGGCCGCACGACGCTTGGCGCGCCGCTCTATGACTACGCGGTGCGGCTGCCCGTGGATGCGGCAAAGCCTGGCAGCGGCATTCGCGGCATCGCCTACTTTACCGAGGGCGTGGACACGAACCCCGCCGCATTCGATCTCTACACGGAGATGGCCTGGCACAAGGAGCCGGTCGACATCGAGCGGTGGTTCGCTGAATACGCGCAGCGGCGATACGGCGCCAATGATCTCCACGCAGTCCGCGCGTGGCAGATCATCCTCCACACCATCTACAGCTATCGCGCCGACGGCGTGAATGGCCAGGGCGAGCGCGACGCCGCTGCCGACTCCATCTTCAACGCGCAGCCTTCGCTCGATGCCCGGCACGCCGCGGGTCCGTCTCCGGAGGAGCTGCGTTATCAGGCCGCCGACCTCACACCCGCGCTTACGGAACTACTGCAGGTCGCGCCGGAACTCCGCTCCACGAGCACCTACCAGTACGATCTTGTGGATATCTCCCGGCAGGTGCTTGTGAACAGCGCTCGCACACTGCTCCCGGAGATCAAGACCGCATATGAGCATAAAGACAAGCCGGCCTTCGACCGCCTTACCGCCGAGTGGCTGCATCGCATGGAGCTCGAAGACGCGCTGCTTGCGACAAACCAGTGGTTCCTCCTCGGACGCTGGCTCTCCTGGGTGCCGCAGTGGGCATCGACACCGGAAGAGCTGGCGCGGCTCCACTTCGATGCGCGGTCGATCCTGACCACCTGGGGCGATCGCAAGGCCAGCGACGAGGGCGGCCTGCACGAGTACGCGGACAAGGATTGGTCCGGGCTCGTCAGCTCTTATTACAGGCCCCGATGGAAGATGTACTTCGACTCACTCGATGCATCGCTCGAAAGCGGCCAGCCTGCAAAGCCGATCGACTGGTTTGCCTTCGGCGAACAATGGAACCACGCGAACGAGTCCTTTCCGGATCAGCCTCATGGCGATGCCTACCAGCAGGCTACGGAAGTGGCACGCACACTGCACCTGCTGCCCTGATTCACTGCCTGTCAGGCGCCTGATACTCTGATTCGCAACAGCTCACGCATCCTCATCAGATCGGATAAAACGACACGCACCCATGGCTACCGTCACCGCTTCTGCTGCCAAGCCGCCCCGCATTGTTTCGATTGACGCTCTTCGCGGACTCACCATCGCCTTCATGATCCTCGTCAACAATAACGGTGACGAAAGCCACGCCTACTGGCCCCTGAAGCACGCCGCATGGAACGGCTTCACCCCGACGGATCTTGTCTTTCCGACATTTCTTTTCCTCGTCGGCGTTTCCACGGTATTCTCCACGCAGGCGCGGCTCGCGCAGGGAGCTTCGCGCGTCTCGCTCTTTTTCCACGCCCTCAAGCGGGCAATCATCCTCTTCGCCTTCGGGCAGGTGGTGAACAACTTTCCGTTCTTCCACCTCGCGACATGGCGCGTGTACGGCGTATTGCCCCGCATTGCCATCTGCTACTTCATCATTTCCGTCTTCTACCTGTTGAGCACGGGCTGGCGCAGCAAGCTGATCACCGCCGTCGGCTGCCTCGTCGGCTACTGGATCCTGATGCGCTTCGTTCCGATACCGGGCTACGGCGTTCCGACGCATGCGATGCCTATCAATGACCCGAACCTGAACCTGGTTGCATGGCTCGACCGCCACATCTTCTCCGCTCCCCATCTTTACGAGCGTGTGCGCGATCCTGAGGGCTTCCTGAGCACGCTGCCTGCCGTGGGCACAGCGCTGATGGGCGTGCTCACCGGCATCTGGCTGCGCACCCATCGCAGCATGGCGGACAAGGCAAAATATATCGGGTACGCAAGCGTAGCCTGCGTCGTCCTTGGATTGCTCTGGAACCCATTCTTCCCCATCAACAAAAAGCTCTGGACCAGCTCCTATGTACTCTTTGCAGGCGGGCTCAGCCTGGCCCTGCTGACGATCAGCATGCTCGTGGTGGAACTGCGGCGTGGGAAGGATGACGCTGCGAACAGGAAGCCGGGGTGGCTGATGCCGTTTCTGGTCTTCGGCAGCAACTCCATCTTTGCGTATGTGCTGTCGGAGCTGCTTGCCGGGGCGATCTACAATCTGCCGCTTCGCCCGGGCGTCACCATCACGGCCATCCCCTACCGGGCGGTGCTGAACGCAATCGGCAATCCGGCATTTGTTTCGCTGCTCTATTCGCTGGCGTTTGTGCTGGTGTGCTGGATTCCGACGTACATCCTTTATCGCCGCCGCATCTTCCTCAAGATCTGAACGGGCTGCAATCCAGTCCTCAAATACAGACCGGCGCGGCCGCTTCCAGCAGCCGCGCCGTTTTCTTTTGCCCGAAAACCTGCCGCTACGCGGTTTCCGGCTTCGATCCAATCTCAAATTCCGGCTCGAACTCCCCTTCTTTTAACCCGGGATCGGCCAGCAGCGCGCGAGCGTCTGCTTCGTCTTCGGCGCTCACCTGCAACTGCAATGGCCCCAGGCCAGGCTCGAGAATGCGGGCATTTTCACCCGAGAGAAAGGTTTCAATCCCGGCTGACTGCAGCCGCAGCCGCGCCATTTCCGCCTCCAGGGGCTCCGTAAAGCTCGCAATTGTAACTACGTCTGACATAAATCTCCCTTCTCAGTTGCTGCCGGTCGAACTGCGCCAAACTCGCGCCTTTCTCTCCCTTGGATGCGCGAACGTTACAATAGAGAGTCCGGCAACATTCCCAAGCCGTAACGGCAACGCTCCCCAGGAGGATTCGCATTGATCGCCCGCTATACCCGGCCCCGCATGGGCCAGATCTGGACCGACGCTAACAAGTACAGCAAGTGGCTCGCAGTAGAGACCACGGCCAGCGAAGTGCTTGCAGAAGCCGGCATCGTTCCGGTAGAAGCCGCCCGCGCCATCCGCGAACGCGGCAGCCAGATTGACCCTGCAAAGCTCGCCGAGCGCGCGCTCGAGATCGAAGCCGAAATCCGCCATGACCTGATCGCCTTCACCACCGCGGTCGCAGAGCACGTAGGCCCCGAGTCGCGCTGGTTCCACTACGGTCTCACGTCGACCGATGTGGTGGACACCGCGCAGGCCCTGCAGCTTAAGGATGCGTCGGCTATCATCCTCGAAGACCTGCACGAGCTGGCCGCCGCGCTCAAGCGGCGCGCCCTCGAGTTCAAGCACACGCCCATCGTCGGACGCACGCACGGCGTTCACGCCGAACCCACGACCTTTGGACTGAAGCTGCTTGGCTGGTATGCCGAGGTCACGCGCAACATCACCCGCTTTGAGGCCGCCGTCGAGCAGATCCGCATCGGCAAGCTCTCGGGCGCGGTAGGCACCTTCGGCCACCTCAAGCCCGAACATGAGGAACGCATCTGCGAACGCCTCGGACTCCAGCCCGCGCCGGTCGCTACGCAGGTGATCCAGCGCGATCGCCATGCGCATTACATCTCGGCGCTCGCCATCATCACCGCGACGCTGGACAAGATCGCCACCGAGGTTCGCCACCTGCAACGCACCGAGGTTCGCGAAGCCGAAGAGTATTTCTCGCCCAAGCAGAAGGGCTCGTCGGCGATGCCGCACAAGCGCAACCCCATCACCTGCGAGCAGATCAGCGGCCTCGCCCGCGTCGTCCGCGCGAACGCGCAGACTGCTTATGAGAACGTGGCCCTGTGGCACGAGCGCGACATCTCGCACTCGTCTGCGGAACGCGTGATCTTCCCCGATTCGACGATCCTGACCGACTACCTGCTGGCCAAGACGACGAACCTCATCGACAAGATGTTCGTGTATCCCGAGCGCATGTTGAAGAACCTCGAATCGACCGGCGGCCTGATCTTCAGCGGTCAGCTGCTGCTCGATCTCGCCGAGTCCGGCATGCTGCGCGAGGATGCGTACCGCCTGGTGCAGAGCCATGCGATGAACGCGTGGCAGAATGACCTGGTATTCAAGGATCTCGTCGCTGCCGATCCGACAATCACCAGCCGCCTCAGCCCTGAGAAGCTGGCTGCGGCCTTCGACTTCAAGCGTCAGCTCTCGAACGTCGATGCGATCTTCGACCGCGTCATCAAGGACTAACCGAGGCCATTCCGCAGCAATAAGAAAAGGCAGCCGACTGGCTGCCTTTTCTTATTGCCCTTCGAGGGAATTGCGCAATCGGAATGCCTTCTCGATCACCTCGACGGTGAAGGAGGCCACGCCTTGCAGCGCGCCACGTGCCGCCCAGCGGACTTCCGCCGCATCGCTGCCCGGCTTCAGCTCTCCACCTGTCACCCGGCAGAGAAAATCGACCAGCACGTAGTGGTATTGAACCTGTCCGGCTGCGTCGTGCGAAATGCGATCGAGCACCTCAACCACGACCAGCGGCTCCACTTCGAGGCCAGTTTCCTCGCGCGCCTCGCGCTGCGCGCCCTGGGCCAGCGTCTCACCTACTTCGAGCGCGCCGCCCGGGAGCGACCACTGCCCCTTCATCGGCTCCTTGGCGCGCCGGATCAATAAGACCCGGTCGCCATCCAGCACCACCGCCCCCACTCCCACGATCGGCGCCTGCGGATATTCCCTGCTCAAATGCCTGACTTCCTCAATCTGCAACCGGAACCGTTACGATCCGAAGTGAAACGGCTTGCCATATTCACCGTCAAAGACCACGCGGCTGCCGTTGAAGCGCCCGCCGTTGAACTTATCGTGGCCACGCAACTTGCCGATGCCCAGCAACGCCACGACGTGGTAGCTGAGCGGCAGCTTCAGCACCTCGATCACCTTCTTCTCTTCGAAGCCTTCCATCGGAGCTGTGTCGTAACCCAGCACTTCGGCGGCCCACATCATCGTGGTAAAGGCCAGCATCACATGCCGCTCCAGCCATGCGATCAGATTCGGGTGCTCGGAGAGATAATTCGGGATATTCTGGCGAGCCTGTTCCGCATAGTTCTCGGTCATCCCACCCTCGCGGCCCAAGCGCAGCATCTCTTCCAGATCGCCATTGCGCCAGCCGTCCGCATCGGCGCAGGCTACGATCACCACCGGCGCCTCTTCGACTTTCGCCTGATTGAAGGCCGCTGCGCGGAGTTTCCGCCGCTGCTCCGGATGACGCACCACGACGAACCGCCACGGCTGCATGTTGTACCCCGAAGGTGCATGCAGGCCCGCATCCAGAATTCGCTGCAGGTCTCCTTCCGGCACCTGCGTGCCGTCAAAACTTGGCGTGGCCCGCCGCTGCGCAACTGCCTGAAAGAAATTCTTCTCCGTCGTCTGGCTCATTCAGCAGGAATTCCTTCCTTCGCTCCCCGGCAGCCAATACTGCCTTTGTTATCGCTTAACCCCGCGATGCGGCGTGTCATACCGCTGGTTAAGATGCAGCAAACGTCTCAGGGGAGGAAACGCTTCCTGTCTTCCTATGAAGTCGCCGCAAGCTTCTGCGGCATCTGCGCTGCCGGTCTATGAAATCTGCTCCATGGGCATCTCGATCGCGAACTGACGCTGCCCTGGAGCCACAGCGTACACCCACAGCCCGTGGAAAGCCTTACGCAACTCCGGATGCACCAGCAGCAGCGCCTTCATCACTTCCAGGATCTCGGTGCGCGTCGCAACCGGATCCGCGACGCTCGCTGCCTTGTAGTTCACCACCAGATCGAGCTGGCCGCTGAAGTTGTCTGTACGAAGCGCGGTGATCTCGAAACTTTTGCCGTCGGCGGCGGCAAGTTTCATCGGGTCCGTACCGGGCAGATCCGCTGGACGGGCCGACTGCGTTTCCTTCTGGAGCTTCTCAAGGTTAGGGCTGGAGATGAAGTCCACCGGAGCCAGCAGGAATGCCGCGGTCTGGTAATAGAAGTACGCAGGCCATTTCTCGCCCTTCTGTCCGTACTGCCGGGCCTGCGTCCAGTACCAGACGCCTTCGCGTCCACCGAGACTCATCGGCCGGACGAAGAAGCCGGCCAGCTTCCAGGCCGACGCGTCCTGCTGCAGAATCATCGAGACCTGCTGCGGATGCTCCACACCCGTGGCGTGCAGCAGTGCGAGCAGGTAGGTTCCTGGCGGAAGCTGTGGGATCGTCACCGTCACCACCAGCGAAGACCCGTTCACCGAGCAGAAGAACTGCGTCTCTTCCTCGCCACCCTTCAGATCCGTGGCATTCAGCAGGTACATGCCGCCGATCGTGAATGCTCCGCCCTGGATCTGCGGACTCAGCGACTCGATACTCTGCCCGATGCCGTCAAAGGATGCCGCGACCGCAGGAATCGTCATCGTCCTGACCGCGGCCGTATTCCCGGCCAGGATAGGCGCCTCGAGCGCGCGCAGGGCCTGCACGTACTGGGCTCTCTGGGCATTGTTCATCTGGCTTTGCGTGGTGCAGCTCACGGCCGAAGCCGGTTTCGCAGCCAACAGCATCACCACCAGAACCAGCAGCCAGCAAGCTGCGCTGGCCACGTGCGGGCATCTCTGCCTCGCTCCCTGCCGCAGAATGGGACAAATCAGGCGCATAATGAATAGGCCCGGTTGGCGACTGTCATGAGCGAACCGGAACCACTGCTAGTCTAGTACAGAGAGGGCCTGGGTGAGTTCGCCTCTGCACGGGTCTCATCCCGCCCGGAAGGCCGGCTAATATTTCCATGATTCGCAAAGACTCCCAGCACCGCCGTCACTCTCCGCGCAAAGCCGCATACCGGCTCGCTCTCGCCTCTGCGCTGCTCCCGGCCAGTGCACTTATGACCCCGCTGCTGCCGGCTCAGGTGATGCAGGCTCCGGGAACCTATCCCCAGCAGGGAGCCATCGCCTTCCGCCAGCAACAGCCTCCAACCCAGCAGGCCTCCCAGCCCGCAGCCTCCGCCACTCCTCAACAGCCCGCGGCCGCCGCGGCGAATGCCACTGCGCCATCGCTCCTGACTCAGCCCTCGCAACCCGCCAAGGTCAACCTGGCCGCCGGCAAGCTGAGTGTCGAGGCAAATAATTCGAGCCTCACCGCCATCCTGCAGCAGGTTGCTTCTTCGAGCGGGATGACCATCAACGGCATGAACAAGGACGAGCGCGTCTTCGGTGTGTACGGTCCGGGCGATCCCCGCGACGTTCTCTCCGAGTTGCTGGAAGGCTCCGGCTACAACATCGTCATGTTCGGCAAGACCTCCGTGGGCACCCCCAGCGAGATCACACTTTCGCCGCGCGGCGCGGCGCCGTCGCCGGCCATGAACGCGCCTCACCCGGTAACAAACGACGCTGCGGACGATGACGACAGCACGCCTCCGCCGCAGCAGGATGACAATCCGCAGCCTCCGCCGCAACCCGCTCCGCAGCAGAACCCCCAGAGCAACGGAAACGGCGCACGCACACCGCAGCAGATGTTCCAGGAGCTGCAGCAGATGCGCCAGCAGCAACAGCAGCAGACGACGACCACCGATCAGCAGCCCCAGTAGCCTGCGCTACGAGGCTTAACGCAAAAAGGGATTGCCTTTCGCTTCGCGCTCGATGGTCGTGGCTCCGCCGTGCCCGGCAATGACTTTCGTCTCCCCTGGCAGCGTCAGGAGGCGATCATGGATCGATGTGAGGATCTGCCTCGTGTTGCCACCAGGCAGGTCTGTCCGCCCGATCGATCCGGCGAAAAGCGTATCTCCCGCAATCAGTAGCTGCTCCGGCACGAAGTGCAGGCAGATTGAGCCCTGCGTATGGCCGGGCGTTGCGATCACCTGCGCCGCGTGGTTGGCGATACCCACAACCATTCCATCTTCCGCACTCACATCCGGCTCGCCGACCTCCGGGGTCTCGACACCCAGCCACGCTGCCTGTTCGTTCATAAAGGCCAGCTGCTCCATGTCGCGCTCATTCATCAGGATCGGCGCGCCAGTCGCACGCTTCAGCTTGATGGCTCCGCCCACGTGATCGATATGGCCGTGCGTCACCACAATCTGCTTGAGGGTGAGGCCGTGATGCGCCAGCCTCGCGAGGATCGTCGGAATATTCTCACCCGGATCGATGACCATCGCCTCACGCGTCGTCTCATCGCCCACGATCGAGCAGTTGCATTGCAGAGGTCCTACCGGAAAGGTCTCGAGAATCATGCCTCCATTCTCACCCATGCCCTTTCCTGTCACCAACATCCGGCTTGCTCGCGGCGGGTTACAATGACACGTCGAACGCATTCGCAAGGAGAGTTTTATGCCCCTCAGAAAAGAATGGACCGAATGGCACCTCACGCCGCGCGGCTGGGAAAGGGGCGCTACGCGCGTCCACGGCCAGGGCAACACATGGGTCGAAGAGCCACTCGACCGGGTGCTGAGTTTCGTCTATCAGGAGCTTGAGACCAGTGACTCACCTGAAGTAAAGAAGTGGAAGGAAGAGACCTGGAGATCGAAGAAAGCGGAAGACGTGACCGCGCTTGAGCAGCAATTCGGGGCCTGCCCGGATTCCCTGTAACGCGAAACGCACTATCGAACCACTGGCCATCCTCTCAGAGGGCCAGCTGCATTCCCCTCGCAGTGTGAAACCTCTGTCGGAGTCGGAACGCATGCATACCCGGTTGCTGCCCTTCACCCTTCTCATTTCCTTTATTGCTGGCCTTTGTCTGCCTGCTGCCGCACTGGCACAGCAATCCTCCTCGGCCTGCTCTCATCTCACCAGCCTGACTCTATCCGGCGCGCAGATCACGGACGCTTCCGTCGTCGCCGCCGGAGCATTTCTTCCTCCGGATCCCACAGGCGCAAAGGTCTCGCCGCAGGATGCAGCCACGTTCAAGGCTGTTCCTTCCTTCTGTCGCGTGCGGATCACCGCCACGCCGACACCCGATTCCGACATCCACATCGAGGTATGGCTGCCCCTCACCCGCTCCGCCTGGAATGGCAAGTTCCGCGGCCAGGGCAACGGAGGCTTTGCAGGGTCGTTCTACTACAGCCTCATGGGACTCTCCGTCGCGCAAGGATACGCCACGGCAGGCACGGATACGGGCCATGCGGCCGAAGGCACCGATGCGTCATGGGCACTTCATCATCCCGAGAAGATTGCAGACTTCGGCTATCGTGCTGTCCACCTCATGACGCTGCGCGCGAAGGATGTCATCGCTGCCTTCTACGGGCAGCAGCCTGCCCATTCCTACTTCGCTTCCTGCTCGGACGGCGGCCGTGAAGCCCTCATGGAGGCCCAGCGCTTCCCTGCCGACTATGACGGCATCCTCGCCGGCGCGCCTGCGTATCTGTGGAGCAATCTCCTGACTGCCGGTATGAGCAAGACGAAGGCGATGCTCCTCGAGCCCGACAGCTACATTCCGCCGGAGAAGATTCCGCTCATCTCCAAGGCAGTCCTGAACGCCTGCGATGCGCACGATGGTCTGAAAGACGGCATACTGAACGACCCTCGCACCTGCCGCTTCGATCCGGAGACGCTGCTGTGTAAAGGGTCTGAAACAAACGCCTGCCTTACCCGGCCACAAGTCTCGGTTCTCAAGACTCTTTATGCACCGACCCTGGATGGCGGAGGAAACCTGATCTATCCGCCGACTATGCCGGGCGGCGAACTCGGCCCCGGCGGCTGGGCCTCATGGATCTACGGCGACAAGCCCGGACACAGCCTCGGCGTCGCCTTCGGCGTGAATTACTTCGCCAACATGGTCTACGACGATCCTCACTGGGACTGGAAGAGCTTCACCCTGGACAAGGCCATCGTCGATGCGACCCGGAAGACAGCTTTAGATCTCAATGCTTCCGATCCCGACCTGCGGCCCTTTGCCGCGCGCGGCGGCAAGCTGATTCTCTATCACGGGTGGAATGACCCGGCGATCTCTCCGCTCAGCACCATCCAGTACTACGAGTCCGTCCGCAAGGTCGATCCGGCCTATGCGTCCTACGTGCGGCTGTTTCTCGTTCCCGGAATGCAGCATTGCATGAACGGTCCGGGACCCAGCAGCTTCGGCCAGTTCGGATGGGCGCCGGGCACCGGCCCGGATGATGCGCAGCACAATCTCTATCGCGCCCTGGAAGACTGGGTGAACCAGGGGCCGGCACCCGATTCGGTCATTGCAGCAAAGATCGATGCCGAAAGCGGCGCAAAGCCCGGCATCACTATGACGCGCCCTCTCTGCGCCTATCCCGAGCAGGCGCATTACAACGGGCACGGAGATCCGGCACAGGCCAGCAGCTTTACCTGCAGGAACCCCGTCTCTCACTGATTCGCACGCAAATGAGATCGGGCCGATGCATGGATTGCATCGGCCCGAGGTCTACATACTGGTTGTTTGTCTTTAGGAAACGGCGCGATTCAGTTTGAGGTTGGCCTCGACAGCGCTCGTCTTGCCATACGGCATGCCTACCCGCGCCAGGAACTTCAGCAACTCCTCCTGAAATGCATCCACACCGAACTTGCAGGCATGAGCGCGCAGTACGGCTGAATCCCAGTTCAGGTGTTCGAAGCGCTCGATGGCGTTCACCAGAGACTCGGAGTCCTGTTCGTCAAAGAAGACGCCGGTGACACCTTCGACGATTGTCTCCAGCGCGCCGCCTGAGCGATAGGCGATGGTCGGGCGTCCGGCCGCCGCAATCTCGAGCGGAGCCATGCCGAAATCCTCTTCGCCGGGGAAGATCAGCGCACGGCAGCGCGAAGCATAGCGTTCCACCTCATCGTCCGGCAGACGGCCGAGAAACTTCACCGTCGGTCCCGCCATCTCTTCGAGACGCTTGCGGTCCGGCCCCTCGCCGATCACCATCAGCTTGCGGCCGAGCTTTGTGCACGCCTCTACGGCGAGATCGATGCGTTTGTAAGAAACCAGTCGCGCCAGGATGAGGTAGTAATCGTCATGCCCGGAGGCCGGCCGGAAGCGGTGGATATCGATGGGCGGATGCAGCACGGCAGCATCGCGGCGATAGATCTTGCGGATCTTGTCGGCGACGTTCTGCGAATTCGCCAGAATGTAAGTCGGCCGCTGCGCAGCTTTGAAATCCCACCAGCGGAGAAGCGAGATTGCGGGCTTGATCAACGCCTGTATCAGCTGGCCATGGCGCTCGCGAGCGGAGTAATTCCCGTATTCCCAGGCCCAGCGCATCGGCGTATGGCAGTAGCACACGTGCACTGCATCCGACCGGAAGTGAACGCCCTTGCCATAGCCCGAGGAGCTCGACACGATCAGGTCATAGTCCTTCAGATCGAGCGATTCGACACCCAGCGGGTAAAAGGCAAAGTACATCCGGTGCAACTGGCGCATAAACGGCAGCCGCTGCATCCATGAGGTAAAAAACTTGCGATTCTTCAGGCGCGGCGGAATTCGCTCTGGCAAGGTCACAGCAGCAAAGACAGGCGCCGAAGGAAAGATACAAGCGATCTCTTCCGCAACGCGCTCGGCGCCACCGGATTGCGTGAAGTAATCGTGAACAACTGCAATTTTCATCGTAAGCTCACCATCGCCAGGAATCTTTGAGCCCGCTTCCACTGCCTGCGGACCGTTCATAGGCGTTTTCCGGCCATACTTGTTTTTTTCGATCACCGGTTTCCTGCATCAGGCGTTAATACTAAGAATCAGGTCACAGCCCCGGAGCAGAAAAGTCCCTTGAAGCTGCGGTGAACAGATCTTTTTCACGTCCTCAAAACTTTTCAGAGAAGGAGAGGCGCTCGCAGCCACGCTACAGAAGATGCCCCTTCCGCCGACGGCACGACACTCACGCCTGCCGGGCAGCGATACCCGTGCGCGGCGATGGCGCATGTCTGGACTGGATAGAGGCGCGCATACCTTTCTGCTCAAAATGCCTGTAGCTACCAAATTCACTCCAACCTGGGACCCTGAGTAATTTGCTTTTCCGACGAATCGGAATTGGAAGGACATCGAATCGGCAGAAACGGGAACGAAGAACAGCTATGCGTTGAAGACTGCACGTGAGTGATAGTTACCGGACAAAGCCCGTTTCGGGAACGAATGGCTTTGCTGCATCTGCGGCGAGCGGATCAAGCTTCTAACTCTGATACGGTTGCACGCTTACTCGGTTGATAGATGAATATCCCGGCTGAGTGAAATGTCGCGTAGGGCCACATTTTCACCATTTGCAAAACCACCACAAACTGTTGTCAGTATAGTCAAAATCCGGAAGTGAGTCGAAACAATTATTTGTCGGCCATAGAGGAATAACGTTGATAAACCGATATATAAGGCCCAATGGTGTCACTCGATCGACGCCGGAAGCGCTTCATCCCGGCTTTGGAATGAAGCGCTTTTGCCAGCTTTATTCCTTGGCCGAAAAGTGCAGGTAACCCCAGCGTTCCGGCACGTGCATGTTGATGACGCCCTGCGGCGACCATACCCAGTTGTCCTCGCGCGGCTTGCCCGGGGTCCATTCAACACGGCTGAAATTGATTCGCCAGGTGGTTCCGGACTGGGGATGCGGCACCGTCTGCCGCGAAGCGAAGGCGCTCAACGGATAGGCAATCTCCACCGTCCAGCCATGATCCTTATCCCGGGAATCGTTCAACGTTCCCTGCACCGCTACGGCCGTCTTCAGGCCTTCGATATCCCAGCTGTTATCCGCACTGCCTCCCTTGTTGTAGGGCTTCGGCAGAAAGAGATCCCACCCGGTATTCAGCGCGTTGATTTCGAATTCGTAGTAGCTTTCGGTCTCAGGCAGCGGCTTCACGAAAACTTCGAAATCGTTGTCGTGAAAAATAACCGAATCGTGCTTGGTGAGAGTCGCCTTTACATCCGGCTCTTCGAGCTCCGCCGCAATGTATAGATACTGATCGTCCCACAGCATCTTCACGCGCGTCCGATACTTCGGCCGAGGCTGCTTGTCGCCTTCAATATCCACGAAGTCCGTCGTCCAGGGCGCCTTCTGCCAGGCAGGATCGTCGAGCTTGCCATCGATATGGATAGGAGACGTTGCCCGCTGGCACTCGTAAGAAAGCGGCGTCTGCGCGTTGCCCGCTATCGAAGACATTGAGACCAGGACAAGGCCCAGCGCACCTGCAAAAAACTTCATCACGAAACCCTCCAGAAAAAAGAATGCCCGTCCCTAATCTACCGGGACGGGCGGAGACAACGTCAAGAATGCCTTAGAAGCTGTACTGCGCAGTCAGCTGCAGAGTGTGAGGATTCCACAGCGAGACATTGCCGTACGTCTTGTTGATGAGCGATCCGAAGTTCGAGTCGGTCACCGTCGAGTCGGGGAAAAGCAGGCTTGTGCTGGAGTGCCACGTGCTGCCGATGTTGAAGTATTCCGCGCGGATCAGCAGGGCCTGACGCTCACCGATGTGGGTCGTCTTGCCGAAGCTGGCGTCGAAGTTGGTGAAGTAAGGCGTCCGTTCCGGGCTCTTGTTGGTATTGCCGTAAGTGCCCAGTTCCGGGGTCGAGTACATCGAGGTGTTGAACTGCTGACCCAGCGTGCTCTTGAAGCTCGACGAGCGAGCATAGGTCGAGTTCGCCAGGAAGCGGCCGGTGTAGGACGACATCTGATCGGAGCTCACGCCGCCGACAATCGAGAACGGGAAGCCGCTCGAAAGCTGATAGATGCCGCTCGTGGTCCAGCCCGCAAACAGCCAGTTCATATGGGCCACGTGAATCAGGTCCTTGGGAACCTCATATGCGTAGGTTGCCACCAGGCGATGCGTTTCATCCGAGCCCGCAAGACCGTACTCCTTGTACGGATGATGCGGGTCCTGAATCTGCGACTCTTCCCCGTTGATCAGGTTAATACCCGAGGTCAGGTCCATCGTCTTCGAGTAGGTGTAGTTCACGTGATAGGTAAGACCGTGAATCATCCGCTCGATGAGCTGCACCTGGAGAGCGTTGTAGGTCGACTGGAAGCCGTTGATGTTCGCATACAGGTACGACGGCATATTGGCATATGGCGTACGCGTATCCTGCGGCTGGAAATTCGGATCGCTGAGGCAGTATGCATCGGTGCCCGTCGCGAGCGACTTGTCATAGAGCGAGTTGCACGAGTCGCCGGCAACCGTCGGCGGCGTGGCAGCGCCGATTACGTCCTGGCTCGGCTGGCGCAGGCCATGATCGCCCACGTAACCGATATCGAGCATCAGCGAAGGAGTGAGCTGGTACTCAGTGTCGAACGACCACTGCTCATCGTACGGAGTGTGGTTCTTCGGCCAGTTGACCTGATTGAACGGGAACTCGTAGGCCGCAGTCTGGAAAAGCTCATCGGCATTGAGAGGAGCCGACCAGAGGTTCTTGACCACCGCAGTCGACTCAGTCTCTGCACCGGTAGGAGTGGTGTAGGTTGCAGCCGCTTCGTTATAGAGCTGATCCTTGTCGTACTGCGAACCGTCGTAGTAGCGGTTATAGGTACCGTAGAAGATACCGAAGCCGCCACGGACCACCAGCTTGTCGTTTACGCCGTCCGGGCGGTAAGAGAAGCCGATACGCGGAGCAAAGTCCTTGTTATCGACCGGGACGAGCGTATTGCTTGCGCCGCATTGCAGGTAGTTCGAGTTGCCCCCCGCAGCAAGAATCGGCGCGGTGAAAGCGCAGTTGGCCCACTGGAACTGGCCACCATTCCCCGGAAGGAAGGCAAAGCCGTCATTGTGTGCTGTGTGCAGGTTCGCCGGACGCTCCCAACGCAGACCGGCATTGATCGTCAGACGATCGCTCACACGCCAGTCATCCTGGAAGAAGGTGTTCCAGTTGTTGCCCCACAGGATGTAATCATCGGTAGCAATCGGCGGAGGTCCGCCGGCAGAGCTGGTATCGCCGAGCAGCATGTCCGCCAGCGCGTTGCCCTGATAGGCTGCCGTCGAGGAGTAGGCTCCATTGCTCGAAAGCGCCGAGCCTGCATAACCCGGAACGGCTGAGGTGAACTCGCCGTTGAAGGTCAGCGAACCGGTGCCGTCGTAGTTGTCGAACTCATAGAGCTGGACACGGCGATAATCGACACCGAAGTTGAAGGTGTGCTTGCCGTGCAGCCACGTGACTGTGTCTACACCCTGGTAGATGTTGTCGGCATAGGTCGTCGGCTCGCCGCCGCCAAACCCCTGGTAATTGAACACCGTGATCGTCGGCAGATCATACGTCGCCGGGTTTGCTACCGTGTTCGCGAGACCTGCTTCCTCGGAGAGGTTCGGGCCGTAAGCCGTGTTCGGACCGCTCAGGAAGTGGTCACGGCTATAGCCGAGCGTCGCCTGATTCATCAGGTTTGGGTTGAAGGTATGATTCCAAGTTCCGCCGAAGAGCTTGGGACGCGTATACACCTGTCCGCCCTGACCGAAACGGATGGCGGTCGACGTCTGCGAAAGATTGCCTACGTTCGCTGTCAGGAAAACGTGGTCGTCCGCCCCGATGTATTGATCGATACGCGCCGTGCCTACACCGGTGTTCTTGGTGGTCTTGGTATTTGCCGAGTAGTTATCGCAACCGCCAAGAATATGGGAAGCCTCGTTACAGGAGGAGATGTTCGCCGCGTCGAAGTATTTGGCGATGTTCGCCGCGACCGCATCGATACGGTTTGCCGGAATCTGGTTGTTCGCAAATTGCGTACGGATAACCGGCGAGTTCGTCGGGCTCTGTGCGTTGTTGGAGTTATATGCCGCGTTCGCAACGGTCGTTTCTGGATCGTAGATGGGGAACGGGTAGGCGCTAAAGTCACCGCCCAATTCCGCTGCCGTCGGTACGAAATCCGTCGAAGGGCTGTTGACCTTCGTGTAGAGCCCCTGATCATAGCTGCCAAACCAGAATGTCTTGTTCCGGCCGTCATACACGTGCGGGATCACCAGCGGGCCGCTCAGCATACCCCCGAACTGGTGCTGATGGAAGTCCGGGCTGGTAGAGGTGTCGGAGCCCGTCGCTACATTCTCTGCTGCCTGGTACTGATTGTCCGGCTCCAGCCAGTTCGCTTCGAGGGCCTCGTACGCCGCGCCGTGCAGCTGGTTCGTACCCGACTTGATAGCCACGTTGACCTGTGACACGCCCGAGCCGTACTGCGCGCCGTACATGCCGTTCATCATCTTGAATTCCTGAACGGAAAGCTCGTTCGGAATGTTGATGGGCACGCTGAAGAAGAAGTCCGCGTCGTAGATACCATCGACGCTGTAGCTGGTGGTCTGGGCCTGCGCGCCATCCGCGCTGACTTCCATGTAGGTGTTGTTCAGACCATGGAAGGACCAGTCCGTACCCGAGCCGCCGGGAGTGATGTTCGTGCCCACGTTGGTCAGCATAAGGTTAGTGAAGTCGCGGCCGTTCACCGGCAGCGCCTGGATCAGCTTGTCATCCATCACCTGGCCGATCGTCGTGTCGTCGGTGTGGAGCATCTGCGTATCCGCCGAAACCGTCACCGTCGATGCGGCTGAGCCCACGGAAAGCTTGAAGTCCTGACGAAGCTTCTGGTCGACTTCGAGGGTCAGCTGCGACGAACTCTCCGTCGAAAATCCCGGAGCCGTAACGGTGATCTGGTAGGGTCCCGGGTTGAGCTGCGGCGCCACATAGTCACCGCTGCCGTTGGTCGGCAGAACCACCTTCACATTCGTGCCCAGATTGGTAATTGTCACCTGGGCGCCGGGAATCACTGCTCCCGTGCTGTCCACCACGTGACCGAGGATAGATCCCTGCGCGTTCTGGGCATACGCCACCATGCCGATACGGAACGGCACCACCGTCGATCCCAGCAGAGCCGTGGCAAAGAGCGCTAGACGGAGCGCCCGCGAGGTCGTCCTCCGCTGCGGGCTACACCCACCAGCCTCAAATTTTCGAAACATACAGCCTCCACAAAGTCGGATATGAAAACCCGATGAATGGCAATGTATTGATCCAATCAGCAAATTGCAATCATATTGTTGATCGTTTTTGACTATTTCAATCAAATTGAAGCGCAAGCGCTCACATCTCGCTGAAAACGAGTGGAAGGGCAACGCTGGCTAACACTCAGCCATTGCAATGTCTAGAGCTTGTTATGCTTCTTCGCGCGGTCGTCGCTGAGAGTCAATTTTTCTCAGATCGCGGCACTCATCCAGCGCGAGCGCTTCATTCCCCCACTGGATCAGAGAACGATAGGTCGATGACACTGGCGTTCCCTGCAGAGCGATCATCGCGGCAATATGAATTCCCGTTTGCCGTCACGCGCATTCCGTTTTCAGAACTTTTCACAATTTCGATTGGGAGCGCTCACTTTATACATGGACACCGCCTGCCTGCCCGTATTACCTTGAAGTGCTCCCTTGTCTACGACGTGTTTCCCAGAGATGGAAATATGCGGCAGGAGGAGCGTTTCAGGTAGGGCCATTATTTCGCTCACCCGTCCGGGTTCAGCCCGAAGGGACGCGCTGGTTGTTCGCAGGTAGAGAAAAAGGAGAGTTCATGAAACGCATCTGTATGCTGGCACTCGCGTGTCTTGCGATGTGCCTGTTTGCATCCGCATCTCTTGCCCAAACGGTCAATCAGAGCATTACCGGACAGGTAACAGACCCCAGCGGCGCCGTCATCCCCGGGGCTCAGGTCATCGCACACAACATCGATACCGGCGTCGACACGCCGACAAAGACGAACGAGAGCGGCTTCTACCGCGCCGACTACCTTGCAATCGGCCATTACTCGGTCTCTATCACCGCAAATGGCTTCCAGAAGGCAGAGATTCCCGCCTTCTCTCTTGAAATTCACCAGATTGCCAACTTCAATGTGAAACTCGAGTTGGGTTCTGCCGCCACCACGGTCAACGTGAGCGCCGCGGCACCAATTCTGGATACCAACGACGCAACCCTGAGCAGCACCTTTACCAGCAACATCATCGGCAACTTCCCGCTCAATGGCCAGGATTTCTCGGCCATCACGCTCTACATGCCGGGCTCGATCGATACGGCCGGAACCTCGGGCACGACAGGCATCGAACGCAGCACCCAGTACACCGACACTCCCAGCATGAACGGTAACCGCGCGCAGGCGAACAACTACACGCTCGACGGTATCGACATGAATGAGACCTTCAACAACCTGATCTCCTACAGCCCTGCCCCGCAGGCGCTCGAACAGATTCAGGTGATGACCGCGAACGCGCCCGCTGCATACGGCAACGTGAACGGCGGCGACGTGGTGAGCGTGCTCAAGAGCGGCACCAACCAGTTCCACGGCTCTGTCTACGGCCTGGTGCAGGATTACCGGCTGAATGCCAACTCGTGGCAGAACGACTATCTCGGCAACCCGATCAATCCTTTCTCCCAGGCACAGTTCGGTGCCACCTTCGGCGGTCCGATCATCCGCGACAAGCTCTTTTTCTTCGTCGACTATCTGGGATCGCGCCACCACTCGGGCGGTGTCGGCACAGCCAGCGTATTCACCGCGGCAGAGCGCACGGGCGATTTCTCCGACGTGCTTTCGCAGTACGGCGTGCAGCTCTACAACCCGGAAAACAACTTCGCGCCTTACGCCAATAACCAGATCACGATCAACAATCCGGTCGCGAAGTTTCTGTTCGCCAATCCGAGCATCTATCCGGCGCCGAACCGCGAGGTAAACGGCAACCCGATCCTCGACAACTACACCGCGCCTACGCGCAGCTACAGCGCCAACAACCAGGGCGACATCAAGATCGAATACGATCCATCTGCAACGGACAAGATCACCGGCTTCTACTCGATGTCGACCGCCTATGACGGCTCGGTACCGGTGCTGGCGATTTCGTTCCCGGGTGTGGACATTTATCCCACGAAGCTCTTCGGCGCGAACTGGGTTCACACCTTCTCCCCGGCGCTGATCAACTCCGCGCATATCGGCTTCACCCGCACCATCTGGGACCAGGCCCTCCCGGTCGATACCACCGGCAAGTTCGGTACGAACGGTGACAGCGTCGTCGGCATTTCCTTCGCAAACCAGCAGTACGACGGCTTCACCTACCAGGGGATTTCGAGCGGCACCATCACTGGCATGGGTAACGAGGCCTTCGACCAAGGCCTGACCGACAACACCTATAGCTACATCGATGACGTGACCTGGCAGCGCGGCCTGCACACCATTGCCATGGGCATCCAGGCAGTGCGCTACCAGAACAACTACCCCACCTCGAACAACAACGGCTACCTCGGCAGCCTCTCCTACAGCGGCGCTTATACAAACAACCTCTCGGAGACGGATGGCAAGGGCTGGGGCCCGGCGGACTTCGTGCTGGACCGTGTCAACTCCGCAGCTGTCACGCTCGCCAGCAACAACGTCGGTCAGCGCCAGTGGCGCATTGCCGGCTATGTGCAGGACGACTACAAGGCGACGCCGAAGCTGACGCTGAACATCGGTGTGCGCTGGGAGTTCGATCAGCCGTGGGTGGAACAGAACAATAAGACCGGCAACATCGATCTGGCCACGGGACAGGTGCAGTACGAGAAGGTGGTTCCGGTTGGCGCGCCTGCCGGATCGGGCATCTGCGCGCACTCGGGATGCTATGAGGGCAACTATCGCCAGTGGCAGCCGCGCCTGGGCTTTTCGTGGCAGGCGACGGACCGCTTCGTGGTGCGAGGCGGTTACGGCGCAACCAGCTTCTATGAGGGCAACTCCTCCAACCAGCGCCTAACCTCGATCACGCCGTTCATCCAGGCGGTCAACGTAACCACGGTCGCGCCGACCGCCGGCAACCCTGGCGAAGCGCCGCGCACCGCGGAACAAGGCTTCTCGGGCGGCACGACCAGCTACGGCGGCACCTACAACGTCTATCCGCAGGATATTCAGCCGGCGTACATCCAGGAGTGGAACCTCACCACTGAATACGCGCTGACACACACTCTCTCCCTGCAGGTTGGCTACATCGGCGAACAGGGCCAGCACATTGAGGACTACGGCAACGTCAATCAGTACCTCGTCAACGGCGATCCGACCTCTGCGCCCTACTACAACAACCAGTACATCGGTGTAAACGCGCCTGATCCTTCGGAATCGATTGGATCGAATCCCCTGCTCATCACCGAATCCCGCGCCATGATGAACTACAACGCGCTGCAGTCGGTGCTGCGCCAGCGTTTGAGCCATGGGCTGGAATTCACGGTGAACTACACCTACGGCAAGGCCATGACGAACAGCCTGGGTAACTACTCCCTGGGCGTCAACGGCTACAGCGGCGCGTTCCAGAACTACTACAACAGCGGTGCGGATTACGGTCCGGCCGGCTACGACGCAACTCATAACCTGTCCTTCACGCCCGTTTACGCATTGCCGGTTGGCCGCGGCCAGGAGTTCGGTCGCAACGTCAATCGCTGGCTCGATGAAGTCATCGGCGGATGGAAGCTTTCCGCTGCGGGTGTCATCTGGTCGGGCTTCCCTGAGACGGCCACCGGTCCGGGCAATAACTCCCAGAGCTATGGCGAGTCGCGTCCGAACCAGTACCGCAAGATCAAGGTCGTCAACCGCAGCATTGAGCACTGGTACGGCACCGATCCTTCCGCTACCGACGTCTGCCCTGCGGGCGTGGATGACGGTATCTGCGCCTTCGGTCTGCCGGCTTCCAATTCCACCGGCGGCACCGCATTCGGCACGGCGAGAAACGGATCCCTCCGCGCACCGGATTACAAGAACGTGGACATGTCGGCCTTCAAGGATTTCCACACGTTCAAGGAGCAGCTGATCGGCTTCCGCTTCGATGCCTTCAACGCCTTTAACCTGGTGAGCTACGGCAATCCGCAGACCGGCGTCAACTCCGCCACCTTCGGGCAGATCGCACAGCAACAGTCGATCCGCTCCACTGAACGCCGCCTGCAGTTCTCCGCGCACTACAACTTCTAACTGCAACCTGTTCCAGGCAGAAGCGGGCCATCTCAGACGAGATTGCCCGCTTCTCGTTTACGCGCTTATTTCGCGGGCAGCGCGACTCGCGTCACCATCTCGTCGAGCAGCGTACTGGCATCCCGCAAGGCGCTCCTCGAGCCTTCGAGACGGCTGATCATCAGCGCGCCCTCCAGTGTCGCGATGATGGTGTTCGCCAGCGCCCGCGGCTCGATGTCCGGGCGAATCTCTCTTCGCGCAATGCCTTCCTGCACAATGCCGGAGATGCGGGAACGCCAGTCCTTCAGTCCCTCCTGCGCCAGTTTGCGCAGCACCGGGTTGCCATCGTCCGCATCGATCGCTGTATTCAGGATGGGGCAGCCACCCGGCACCGCAGATGGCTTCTCGACAAACTGAGCGATCACCTCACGCAGCCGCGCGACTGTGTTCATCGATGCGTCCCCGTGAGGGATCCGTATCTTTACTGCCTGGGATAACGCGTAGCGAAAGGCCTCCTCGGCGAGCTCTTCCTTGCTGCTGAAGTGGCGATAGATTCCGCCCTTCCGCAACCCTGTCGCATCAAGGATGTCCTGCATGGAGCATCCGGCAAAGCCTCGCTGGTTGAACAGCGGCGCTGCCATTTCGATGATTCTCTGCCGAGTCACCTCACCTTTGCTCATCTCACGCATTCGCCCCTCCGCTAAAAAAAGACGCATCGGTCTCAAATCTGATGAATCAGATGCACATACGGGACCGTTCGGTCTCAATTTTAGTCCTCGAGGTTTTCCTTGGCTACAGCCGCCGCCACCGCCCGCTCGCCGCAGGCATCCCCTGCGTCCCGAGCCCCGGTCAATCCCTGGGTCATCGCATTGACCGTTACGCTGGCGACCTTCATGGAGCTGCTGGACACCTCGATCGCAAATGTATCGCTTCCCTATATCGCCGGTGGCCTGGGTCGATCCTACGACGAAGTCACCTGGATCCTGACCACGTACCTCGTCGCCAACGCAGTTGTTCTCCCCTTGTCGGCCTGGCTTTCACGCGTTCTGGGCAGACGCAATTACTACCTGCTTTGCGTCGCTCTCTTCACGGTAACGTCCTTCCTCTGCGGCATCGCTCCGAGTCTTGGCATCATGCTGCTGGCCCGCGTTCTTCAAGGGATTGGAGGCGGCGGTCTTGCTCCGGTCGAGCAGGCGATTCTGGTGGATACTTTTCCAGCCAATAAACGCGCCGCGGCCTTCGCCCTTTACACCATGGCGATTGTTACGGCTCCTGCCATCGGCCCGGTGCTCGGTGGGTGGATTACCGACAACTACAACTGGCGCTGGGTCTTCTTCATCAACATTCCCGTCGGCATACTCTCTATGGTGCTGACGAGCCGCTTCGTTCACGACCCGCCCGGCTTTGCGGAAGAGCGCAAGACCGTGCGAACGGCTGCCGGAAAACTCAAGATCGATGGATTGGGAATCGCCCTCATCGGGTTCGGATCGGGCGCGCTCGAAGTGGTGCTCGATCGGGGAGAGATCGATGACTGGTTCGGATCCCCTTTTATTCTCTGGACCTGCGTGCTGGCAATCGTATGCCTGTTGACCGCAGTGGTCTGGGAATTAAAGCAGGATGATCCCGTGATTGAGTTCCGGCTGCTGCGTACGCCGAACTTCGCGATCGCCAATCTGTTTTACTTCATCTTCGGCTTCGGACTCTTTGCTTCGACGACGATGATCCCGCAGATTCTGCAGACGCTTTACGGGTATCGCGCGATCGATGCAGGCCTGGTGCTCGGTCCCGGTGCATTTGTCATTACCATGCTCGCGCCCGTGGGGGCGCAGATCGTACAACGTGGCTTCATCCAACCGCGCTATATGCTCTTCGGAGCAGTACTGATTGTCGGCATCTCATTCCTGCATTACAGCCGCTTCAATCTCGACACGGATTACGCGCATTACGCATGGGCTCGCGCGTTGCAGGGGCTCGGCTACGCCTTCTTCTTTGTTCCTTTAACCATGATTGCGTACTCCCAGCTCAAGCCAAACCAGAACAACAAGGCCTCCTCTCTTACCAATTTCTTCCGCAACTGGGGCGGCAGCTTCGGGATCGCCTTCATCAACACGGTGTCAGACCGCCGCATGGAGTTTCATCAGTCCGTAGTCGGCGCAAACCTCTCCGCGCCGACACCTCAGGTGCAGCAGCAGATCACTCAGGTCACACACTACCTCGGCGCCCACGGCATGTCTCCAACCGATGCGGGGCGCGCCGCCTACAACTACATCTATTCCCGGTTGCAGGCGCAGGCGCATTTTCTCGGCTTCATGGATTGCTTCCTGATTGTCGGCGTGCTCACGCTCGCAGCCGCTCCGATCGTGCTGCTCACACGTCCGTTTGCCGTCGGAGGCAAGAGCACGGCTGCGCATTAAGGCTTATCGCTGTCCGGAGCGTGACTTCCTCCGATCACGAGCCGAAGCTTTATCCTGAGAGTGTATGGGTACAGCAAAGGTCTGGATTTTGCAGGTGCGGATCCAGTGATCATCCGTAATTTCGAATATCTTCTCGCGCTCGCGAAGGAGCGTCACTTCTCTAGAGCAGCTGCGGCGTGCAGCGTCTCGCAGCCCACACTCTCCGGCGGCATCAAGCAGCTGGAAGAGGACATGGACGTGCGCATCGTGAAGCGTGGGCGCACCTTTGAGGGCTTTACACTCGAGGGCGAGCGCGTTCTTGCATGGGCGCAGCAGATGATGGACGACTGCCTTCGCCTGAAGCAGGAACTGCAGAGCTTTCGAGACAACGGTATGCAGGGCGATTTCCGCATCGGCGTGCTGCCCGCGACCGTGCCTCTCGGCTCGGTGCTCACCGTTCCTTTCAGCGAACTCGCTCCGGCATTGAACCTCTCGATCCGTACCGCGAGCTCGCCCGAGCTTCTCAACCTGCTCCGCGCCCGCGAGCTCGATATCGTACTCACCTACATCGATGACTCCGTAAGTGAATCCTTCGCTACGCATCTGCTCTACAGTGAACGCATTCTGTACTTCACCTCGGCACCGCAATCGCAGGCCGCGCCGTTCAAGTGGGAAGATGTGCTCGCACGCCCTCTGTGCCTGCTGACATCGGGGTTGCCGGCGGCCCTGAACGATCATTTGGCAGGCGCATCAAAGGTGCTCTACACGGATTCGCCCGCAGTGCTGGCTGCGCATGTGCGTTCCGGCTCATGGTCCACGCTCCTGCCGCAATCACTTGCCGGAGCACTCTCGCCATCGCCGGATCTGCGCGCGGTGCCCTTGCGGAGAAGCGCCGCAGTCCAGGCCAACGTCGGTTTCGTAACAGCGCGCCTCAATCCCCTGCCTGCCTCGGTGCATTCGTTCATGGAACTGGCGCATTCGCCGAGGGTCGTCGCAGCGATTCGAGAGATGCTGGATGCGCACAGGCAGTTTCTTGCGCCCAGGGCAAAAAAGCTCAGCTCATTAGTCTCAGATCAATAGGAAATCCCGATGAACCATCCGGATTTCCTGTTGGATTCTGCGTTCGTCCCGATGCCATGCTCGCTGTGTGACCTCTGTAGCCGAACCCCGCGTTGAGCCTCGTTCCCTCATCCTCGAAGAACTGCACAGCTGCATCAGCGCTGTTCCGGAATCCCAGCTCCTCGCCGCCCGGCATGCTCTTCTGAGCGCGCAACGCGTCTTCACCGTAGGTGCAGGCCGCAGCGGCCTCGCTCTGAAGATGGCAGCGATGCGGTGGATGCACCTCGGCCTCGAGGTGCACGTTGCAGGTGAGGTAACCACGCCTGCCATTCTCTCCGGCGATCTGCTGGTTGTGGCCTCCGGTTCGGGCAGCACGTCCGGAGCGGTGCAGGCCGCGCAGGTTGCGAAGAACGCCGGTGCGAAGCTGCTGGCCATTACCACCGCCCCCGCATCTCCGCTCAGTCTGCTCGCGGACTGGCAAATTGTTATCCCCGCAGTGACAAAACAGGACCACGACGGGAGCATCTCGCAGCAGTACGCCGGTTCCCTCTTCGAGCAAAGCGTGCTGCTGCTCACCGACGCGATTTTCTTCCAACTGTGGCGCGAGCGCGGCGAATCGGCCGCGGACCTATGGAAGCGCCACGCCAACCTTGAATAATTCCCAAGTACGGAGTCGTAAATGAAACTGCAAGTTGCTATTGATCTTCTTTCCACCGCCGACGCCCTTTCGCTGCTGCACAAGGTTGCAGAGCACGTCGACGTCATCGAGCTGGGCACCCCGCTTATCAAGCAGCAGGGACTCAGCGTCGTCTCGAATGTGAAGGCCGCATATCCTGACAAGCTGGTCTTCGCCGACATGAAGACGATGGATGCGGGCGAACTGGAAGCGGAGCTTGCCTTCAAGGCGGGAGCCGACATCATGACGGTGCTCGCCTCCGCGGCCGACAGCACCATCGCAGGAGCCGTGAAGGCCGGCAAGGCACACGGCAAGCACGTGGTTGCAGATATGATCGGCGTGGCCGACAAGCCGAAGCGCCTGAAGGAGCTCAAGGATCTGGGCGTGAGCTGGGTGGAGCTGCATGCGGGCCTCGACGAGCAGGCGCAGGCCGGCTACTCGATCGAAAATCTGCTGGAAGCCGGACGCAATGCCGATGTGCCGTTCTCGGTTGCCGGCGGCGTGAACACCGAACGCATCGGCGCAGTGGAAGCCGCAGGCGCGACAATTGCGGTTGCCGGCGCGGCCATCTACGGAGCAAAGGATCCCGCCGAAGCCGCGAAGACGCTACGCAGCAAGATTCAAAAGCTTGGGTAGCGACTACCTTGATCCGCTGAATGAGAGGACAGGAGCGTATACCGCTCCTGCCCTCTCATTTGTATTCACGCACTAAGAATTTCCACCTCTGCCTGTTCACTCGAAGCAGGCACTTGAAAGCGCGCAATGCCTGTTTCCGGCGAGAGCTCGATGCTCTGCCCGCCACAGCGCACGCGATAGTTTCCAGCGGGCAGTCCCGCGATCCGAAGCGTCATTTCACCGGTTGCATTTGGATCCGTTTCGACGTGAAACAGGAACCGCATCTTTCCCTTAGAGGATGTGATCGGCCGCTCCTTCGCAAACCTTGCACCGCCAATCTCGAGATCGATTTGTTGGCTCGATGTCCGCAGATGCAGCCTGCGGCGCAGGCCGTCGCGAGGCACAATCTCCAGCGAAGATCCACGGTCGCGCATTTCGCCACCGAAGCAGAACAGGCCGAAGACCGGATCGTCTGCAACGATCGTCGCCGCGGTACGCACGGCGCCGCAGTATCCAAGATCTGACTCGGACGAGTAGTACCAGGGACCGCGATGATGCGGCTGTCCCAGCCAGGTCATTCCATACGCCGCGGGCTCGAAGCCTCCGCCCGAGCCGCCATCGCTTTCTTCACCCGGGAACCAATAGCCGTAACCTGTTTCGGCCGTTCCGGTATTCATCAGGGCAAATGCGCTGAGGTAGCTTGCGTACCCAAGCCGCACGGTTGCATCCGGCACGCGGCGCTCATACAGCGCGTGATCGAGTACGGCCCAGCCTCCTAGTTGCGACATATAGGTCAGCGTAAAGCTGTCGCCAGCTCCTCCGCGATAGTCGCTGCCGTAGTAGTAATAGGCCTTCTCGACAACGCCCCGGCAGAAGAGGTTCGCCTGCATCTGCGTGAGAGCGAATTTCTTCGTTGCCTCTGCTGTAATCCCGGGCGTCTGCGGATGCGCAAGCGCGTATCGGGCAATCGCCTGCGTCGACTCGAAGCCAGTGGAGTCGAAGGCATACTCGGAGCCGAACAGATCCGGCTGGCCGCTGATGAAGAATGCAACTTTCTTTTCCCAGTGCGCGCGCAACGCAGCAGCCTCGTCATGCCTGCCATTTTCATCGAGCTCGTCGATCAGCTGCGGAATCACCAGTTCGTTATAGAAGCCTGTTTCATACGCCGACCACTGCGTCACTTCCATCGGCACCGTGAACATGGCCAGCGCCGTTCCGTAAGCGCGCTCCAGATACACGGACTTATCCAGCTTCATCGTGATGCCGGGATAGCCGCGCGCAATTTTGTACATGCTGAAGTACATCACCACGATGTGCGAGTAATCGTACGGCCGCCAGATATGAAGCTTGCCCTTCGGTCCCGGGTCCGAGCTATCCCGATTCTGCTTCCAGTCGAGAATTCCGTAGATGCCGTAGCTGTACTTCTCATCGGTTGTGCGCTGCAGTCCGCCCCATACAAAGCGATCGATATAGTGGTCGAGCGCTTCGACCTGCGCTGGATCGGGAAACTCAGCATTCTTGCTCGCGAGGAACGCAGGCTTGCTCAGCCCCGGATCGTCGCAGGTCACCTCGTATACACGCCAGCCCTTGATGCGGTCATAGTTCTCCGGGCCGAGCTGCACATGCGTATCCATCGCCCATTCGCACAGAAGACCGTCATACCACTTGCTCGCGTCACGCACCTGGTGCCTGGCAATAAACGCGGCTCGCTTGTGAAGCAGCGTCTCCACGGGCTCACACGCGAAGAACTCCAACCTCGTCTCACGTCCGTCCCGCTGACGCACGGTGAGCATGTTCTCACCCAGCGCTGCAAAGCTCACACGATACAGCTGCCGCCCATTGCGCTCCCCCAGCGGCTCAATCTTCGTTCGCTCCGGATGCTCGGCTTCAAGCGCCTGCACGCCGTCCTTCGAACGAATGGCTACACAGGTAGAGAGGTCACTCGGCACCGTCATGCCCGGTGCGACCTCCACATCCGGAAGGCCTGCGTCGACGATCCTCTCTCGCACTCCGGCGTAGTCGGATGCCCATGCAAGCTGAAAGGCATACGTCCGCACAGATCCTTTGGCACCTGCCGGAGGGAGTGTCTCACCGGTATGCGGCTGCCGCCATCGGCCTCCTCGCTGCGCAATCTCTTCGGCCGCAGCCACAGAATGCATATATGCCCGAAACACTGGCCGCTGCGCCCGGCCGTCAGCGGGTGCCGGCGTTTGTTGGCTTCCTTGCTCCGGCCGGCGATGAGCTGGCGTGTGATCCCAGTACTCGAGATGGGTACCGTGCTCCGGCGTCATCACCAGGTAGGGCCCTACGCTGTTCTTGCGCATCCAGAAGAGGTACGATCCATCACCTGAGATGAAATGATGCTTCAGCACCGACGCAGTCGGAGGTTCTTTCGCCGCGAAGCTCGAGTGCATCGGCAAAGGCACTGCGAGGTCACCAATCTCGAGCGGTTGTGAGCCCAGATTTTCGAGCGTGATCGTCCACTGCAAGAGCTGCCCTTGCGGTTCAAGCCGCGATGTCACCCGCAGCGCATCTCCCGACTCACCCTTTGCGCGATACTCGGCCGCAGTGCCTCCGCCCTCGGCAGGAAGCACCTTCGCCTCGATCCCCTTCTCGCTCGTTTGAAGCTGCTGCCACGCGCCGCTTCCGTTGCGCCAGCTAATGTCGATATGCCCCAGCGCCTGCCCGCTTGCCACATAGTTGGTTGGGAAGGCGTCGCCCGCAAAGCGAAGGCTCGTCAGCACACCGCCGCCTGACTCCAGGAGAAACGGTGACGCATTCAGCGATGCCGCGCGCGCCAGTGACGAAAGAGGCGCACTTGCCGCTACAGCCGCGGCTCCCAGCAGAAACTCCCTACGACTCGCGCCCATCGGCACCCCGCTCACTCCCAGATCAAAAGAACAGCAATAAGAACCAGACATCACGAAGGGATGCCTGGGCCAGCACAAGACCTGTCACGCCCACCATTTGCAGGCGAGACATGGTAGTGACACAGTGACGTGTGCGATTGATCTTATTCCATCAGCCTCTGTCGATCGATCTTTCAGCCGGCGAAGGAGAGAGACAGATCCGTCCGGTACTCCGTAGGCGTGACGCCGACAATGCGCTTGAAGGCTTTGATGAACGCACTCACGTTGTTATAGCCAACGGCAAAGCACGTCTCGGTGACGGACATTCCCTTCGAGAGTCTCTCGATCGCCACCAGGATTCGGAACTGCTGGCGCCATTGGCCGATGGTCATGCCTGTTTCGCGGTGAAATTCTCTCTGCAGGGAGCGCTCCGACATGCCGAGTTGCCGCGCCCATTCCTGCAGCGGCCGATCCTGCTCTGGGTTCTTGCTGATCTCGTCCACCAGACGGCTCAGGCGCGGATCCTGCGGCACCGGCAGATGCAGCGGCTGCTCCTGTGCCATTCTGATCTCGTCGACTAGGACCTCGAGAAAGCTCTTTCTGGCACGCTCAGAGGGTGGAGCATCCTTCCACGTCGCAACTCGCTGGACGAGATGCTCCAACAACGGGGACAGTGAGAGCACCATCGGGATTTTAGGCAGCGCCTCACACAGCAGCGGAGCGAGATACAGAGACCATCCACTGATCTGCCCGCCCGAACGCACCGAATGAGGATGCCCGGCAGGAATCCAGCCACATCTTCGGGGTGGGAAAAGCCATGAACCAGCTGTGGTTTCGACGATACAAAGACCGCTCTTGAGTGAAAACAGCTGTCCCTGGTCGTGCGCGTGAGCTTCCGTACTTCTGTGCTCCGTAAGATCGACGCGATATACGGACGCGTCTTCCACCACAACTCCGCGGATGGTCTTCGGTTTCGGCGCCTGGACAATTGGCATTTTCGGAATACTCTATGGCGCTTCCGGACGAGCGGGCCGCCTCCCAACAGCCTACCCTAAATAAGACCTGGCAAGTCGCATATTGAGCGAAGGCTTTGGCCCGGATGCATAAGGAGCCCTCAACCTCAGCCGACGGGGACAGGTTGGATATTCCGATGACGATTCCACCGAGTTCGGAGATGACTGCTTTGGAAGAAGAGATCCATTGGCTTGAGGCGCAGGTCGGAAGCCTTCGCCAGCTGCTCGCCGAGCTGCTGATACGCAATCAGCTTCTTCGCGAGGCGCTGGCGCTGCGCAAGACTTCAGCAGAGATTATCGCTCAATAATTCCTATCAAACTTTGGCCTGCGCCGGTGTGCATGCCGCTTTTTATCGACCGCGCACACGCTTTGCTGCAATCTCCGTGTAGGCAGAATTGCCCTGCAGGTTCCGCGTCGAGAGCAGCAGTTCGAAGGGTGGGATACTGCCGTCCGGGGCGGCGATTGACTCCAGCCAGTCGGAAAAGCGCCGGTCCTCGAGCACAAACTTTCCCGCCGACTGCGTGCCGGACATCCACAGGCCGCAAAGCACCAGCACCATGCCCTGCCCGCCTGGATTCGGGAGGTAGGCGATGTCTCCGTAGACGTTTGCCGCGCCGAGGTTGCCGTCGTCGTCGCGAGGGGTATAGGCCTGCAGTTCGCCGGGCTTCGGTGACCGATTCACGAAGAAAAAGTTTTTGCTGTTCCGCTTGGTCAGCACGAAGTTCATGGCAGGTTCGACCAACGACACCCAGGGGTTCGCTTCGCGTGAGCCGATGAGAATCAGATTGGCAGCCGCCGCATCTGCGGGTCGCAGGTCGCGCGCGAAGATCGTCGACGCATGATCGTGGTTCCACTCCGGCAGATGCGAGAGCTGCTCGGAGATCCCCTGGTCGATCACGCTCGTGTATCGGCGCGAGGCCAGATCCAGCGTAAGATCGCCCGATGCAGACGAGTGGATTCCCCTGGCGCGTGTGAAATCGCGATAATCCCCGCTCACATAGTCGGCGAGAGTCAGCTCCTGCTGGGTCAGCGTCTCGTAGAGCACCAGACCGCTGTCGCCGGTCACGATGAGCGTCTTTCCCGATTTTGGAAACAGGCTCTCCCAGAATCGCCGCTCCACTGCGGTCTGCCCGTCCGGCGCTGTAGCGCGATTCGCAACCGCTGCATCGTGGCGAAGATGGAGCACGACGGCGATCAGCAGGATGGCGGCGACAACACCGGCCACGAAGCCGGGTATCCATCTTTGCCAGGCCCAATGTTTTTCAGAAGAGAGAGCCAGCTCTGCTTCCGCGGCCGAAGAGTCGGCTTCCGTAGCGGCCTCGCCCGCTGCTACCGCCAAGGGCAATTCGGCCGGCTGCTCCACCGAATAGAAGCGTGGAATGTAGCTGCCTCGCGGAATTTCTAGCCGCAGCGTCTCCTCCGCGCCTTCGGTGCGGAAGTAGCGTTCCAGGCGCTGCCGCAGGCGTGTCGCGTGGGAGCGAACGATGCCGTCAACGGCGGAGTCATAGTTGCGGGCACGTCCGAAGACCTCCACGCCGATACGCTGCTCGTTGATCGCCTCCACCGGCTCGGTGATGGCCATCCGGCATACATAAAGGAGCAGCTTGGGCAGTTGTTCGGAGCGTGCGAAGGTTGCAGACTCGGCGATTCTCTTCGCAAGCGCCCAGCGCGGGTCGATCTGAGAAGGCTCGGCGATGTCTTCCTGAATGGAACTGGGGGACGTCACAGGTGTGTCCTTAGTAAAGAGCAATCGTGTGAATGCTGTATGAAACACGTGGCCTGCAACGGTTGCGAGGAAGCTCGTTGAACAACAGGTAAATCTCTTACGGGATAGAGCTTAGACACGCCACATCCCCTTTCACGGTGAAACAGCGAGGCGGCTACGTCGATACGCGCCCTAGAGTCAATCTGGCCTCACCCCCAAACCGCAAAGCGATAACCCACGAGGTGGAAGCCTGCCCAAAGGCGGGCTCCACACGAGACTTCCCTCTTACTTTTAAGGAGACAGTTCGATGCAACCCAGGAACCTGCGACGGTTCTTACCCCTGGCTCTGTCTGCCGTGTTGATCGCCGGCCATGGAGCGTTCGCCCAGACCACCGGCGGCAGCCTTACCGGAACCGTCCATGACTCCTCTGGCGGCGTGCTGAACGGCGCGGCGCTGACGGCGACGGAGACCTCCACCAATGCCCATCATCAGGCTGTGACCAATGAGCGCGGCGAGTACCAGTTCCTCGACCTGCCAACTGGCACCTATACCCTGCATGTCGAAGTCTCCGGCTTCGGCAGCTATGACCAGGCCGGTATCCGTCTTGAACTGAACCAGAACGCCACGCAGGATGTGACCCTCTCCGTGGGGCAGGTTCAGCAGAGTGTCAGCGTAAGTTCCGACGTCTCCGACCTCGACACGGTCTCATCCACGGTCAGCGCCGAGGTCAACGGAACATCCATCGCCAACCTGCCGCTGAACACCCGCGAATCCTACTCTCTGCTCGAACTCGTGCCCGGTTACACCGGGTCCATCGGGAATGACTATAACGCTGTCAGCTATTCGATCGACGGCGGCGACAACGAGTACGGCGACATCCTCGTCGACGGAACGCCCGCCGGGTTCCCTACCGTGAATGGCTATCAGGGCGTCGGCATCTTTCCCTCGGTGGACGCGATCGGCCAATTCCGCCTGCTCGCCCAGAACTATCCGGCGGAATATGGCCGCACGCTGGATGGCATTCTGAACGTGGTCTACAAATCCGGCACCAACCAGTTCCACGGAACGGCCTTCGAGTTCCTGCGGAACTCGGACATGGATGCCAACACTTTCTTTTCCAACCGCAACAACACCCCACTGCCTGCTTTCCATCGCAACCAGTTCGGCGGCATTCTCGATGGTCCGATCTTCCATGACAAGACGTTCTTCCTGGCCTCGACCGAGCTGCTTTTCCAGAACCAGTTCCAGTCACTGACGGCAACCGTGCCGACACTGGCGCAGCGGCAGGGGGACTTCTCCTCGACTTACGCCTCGAACGGGCAGCTCATCACGATCTACAACCCTTTCACTACCCGCCTGAACGCGGCAGGAACCGGGTACACGCGCGACGCTTTCGCTGGGAACATCATCCCGGCGAACATGATGAGCCAGGTAGCTCTGAAGGCCTTGAACTACTATCCGCTGCCCAATGTGACCGGCAACAGCACGACCAACGCCAACAACTATTACGCAACCGGAGCAACCGACACCGAGACGCTTGCCTGGGACGTCCGCATCGACCACACGCTGAACGATCGTGAGAAGATTTTCGGCCGCTACTCCAACCGCTACTACGATTCCGACCCCAGACCGCTCTTTCCCCAGGCCGACGCCGTGGCGGAAGGCCTCATCGATGGGCAGGACTTTTCGCGCGGCCTGACGTTGGGCTACACGGCCACACCCAATGCCCGGACGATCTTCGACGCCCGGCTGGGGTTCGCCCGCACCTTATATGAGTATGCGAATACCAGCCTCGGCTTCGATGAGACCAGCCTGGGCCTGCCATCTACGATCGATGCAGCCAGCGGCGTATCGCTCTTCCCGGTCTTCTCTCCCTCCGGCTATCAGGGCCTGGGCAATAACGGCTACCGCCATAACGCCTTCATGACGTACAGCCTGCTCTCTTCGCTGACCCTCGTCCGTGGCGAGCACGTCTTCAAGTTCGGCTTCGATGGCCGCATCATCCGCGTCAACGACAACGAGAGCGCGGACAGCTCGGGCAACTTCAGCTTCCCCACCAGCTGGACCCAGGGACCGGATCCGAACTCGGCCAGCGCCAACACGGGCAACGGCCTCGCCTCGATGCTGCTCGGTACAGGCACCGGCGACATGATCCAGGACTATAAGGACGTCGCTACGCAGAGTTTCTACTATGCCGGCTATGCACAGGACGACTGGCACATTCTGCCGAAACTTACTTTGAATTACGGTGTCCGCTACGACATCGACATGCCTCGCACCGAACGTTACAACCGCATGAACTACTTCGATCCGAGTGTGGCCTCGCCTCTGGCCAGCGCACTGCCCGGACTCACCGGCGGCCTTGTTTTTGTCGGCGTCGATGGCCGCAGCCGCTACCAGTACCACGTGGATGGAAACAACTTTGCTCCCCGCTTCGGCTTTGCGTGGTCTCCTCGCGAGACGACAGTCGTGCATGGCGGCGCAGGCATCGTCTATGGAGCTTCGAACCAGGCAGCAGCCGGCACCGTAGGTCCATACGGATGGCGCGTGCAAAATACCTGGGTCAGTTCGCTCGACGGCATCACTCCGTACAACACGCTCGATAACCCCTTCCCAGGCGGCTTCACCACTCCGCCCGGTGCTGCCGATGGCCTGTCTACCGGCGCGGGCGGTGCGATTGAAGGCGTCTATCAGAACTCGCCGTCGCCTTACACCGTGCAGTATGGCCTCGACATTCAGCAGTCGCTTCCCGGACAGATGACCTTCGACATCGCCTACGTGGGCAATCGGGGACGCAAGCTGCTGCAGAGCTACGAAGGCGGCATGGACTTCGATCAGCTTCCGACAGCGGATCTCTCCCTGGGTTCGGCATTGGACGATACCGTCGCCAATCCTTTCTACGGCACAATCACCAGCAACACCTTATCCGCATCGACCACCACGCGCGGTCAGCTGCTGAAGAAGTTTCCGCAGTTCACCAGCATGGAGCCGCTGCGCTACACCGGCGGCAACTCGCAGTATGACGGTCTGCAGGCCACGCTGAACAAGCGTCTCTCGAACGGCCTCCAGATTCAGGCCTCCTACGCATGGTCGAAGAACTACGCCAACGGCAGCGATCACCAGGACAGCTTCCACCCGATGGCCGACTACGCGATCGCATCACAGGATATTCGCCAGCGCTTCGTCGTCAGCTACATCTATCAGCTGCCGTTCGGACGCGGAAGGATGTTCGGCAGTGGCATTTCGCGCTGGGAAGATACGCTCTTCGGCGGATGGCAGGTTAACGGCATTACTACCGTCCAGGGCGGCAATCCTCTCTCGATCAGCGCCAGCAATACGCTCTCGAGCTTCAACTTCCAGACGCTGCGCGCGAATACAAACTTCCGCAATGCCAGCTTGTCCGGCTCGGTGAAGAACCGCCTCAACCGATACTTCAACACGGAAGACTTCAGCCAGCCCTCGGCCTTCACTCTCGGGGATGGACCGGCGTACTACGACAACCTGCGCTCGCCGGGGCTCAACAGCACGGACCTCTCACTCTTCAAAGAATTCCATGCCTACGAACGCCTCAAGGTGCAGTTCCGCGCCGAAGCCTTCAACGTGCTTAACCAGGTGCAGTTCAGCGGCCCGGACACAGGCGTGACAGACACAACCTTCGGCGAGATTACCTCGCAGGCCAACACGCCGCGCGAGATCCAGCTGGCTCTCAAGCTTCTCTTCTAACTTTTTACCTGCGCTTGGAGACGGAAGGCGGCCAGCTTTCCGTCTCATTTTTTTGTGCCGGAACTTCATCTTTTTTTGTGGCTATCGCGTCACGCGGAAGTGCGTTGCCAGCTCTGCTGTTGAGCTTCCACCGATGTACACCGTGTATTCGGTATCGCTTTCTACAACCTGCTGTGACTTCACGTTGTAGAAGGAGAGTTCCTCGAAGCCGAGAGGAAAGCGAACCGTACGCGTTTCACCGGGCTTGAGTGTGACTCGTGCGAATCCCTTCAGCGTTCGCACGGGCTGTTCCGTGCTTGCGCCGCGAACGTTGATGTAGCACTGCACAACCTCTGTGCCTTCGCGGCTGCCGGTATTCGTCACCTTCGCTGTTGCGATTATCGGCTGTGACTTTCGATCTGCCTCCAGAGCGTCCGCACTCAGCGTGTCATGCGAGATAGAGATATCGGCATAGCGGAACGTGGTATAGGTGAGACCGTGGCCGAAGGGAAAGAGCGCGTCATTCGGGACGTCCAGATACTTCGACACGTACTTGGTCTCGACATAGGCATTCGGATGGGCAGGATCGAACTTCTGTACCGGGCGGCCGGTGGGAAGCTGGTTATAGTAGAGAGGCTCCTGTCCTACGGCACGCGGGAAACTCATCGTCAGCTTGCCACTCGGCGCGGTCACTCCATAAAGAACATCGGCAATGGCAGGGCCGGTTTCCATGCCGGGGAACCACACCTCCATGATCGCGGGCACATGCGCCGCAGCCCAGTCGAGCACGAGCGGACGTCCAGAGAAAATAAGCAGGACGATCGGTTTTCCGGTAGCCTGCACGGCTTCGAGCAACTGCTGCTGATTGCCCGGCAGATCGAGATAGGCCCTCGAGCCAGCTTCGCCGCTCATGTCGCTCGATTCCCCCAGAGCCATCACCACCAGGTCTGCGCTCTGCGCCGCACTCACCGCTTCCGCGAACCCTGAGGTCGAGGTCCCGGTAATGTCCGTTCCCTTCGCGTAGAGAATCGAATTCCCATGCTCGCTCGCACGCTGGGTCAGCGTCTCCCGCAGTGTTCTCACATCGTCGAAGTTGTTGGCTCCGGACCATGCCCCGACCATGTCCTTCGAGTCATCCGCGAGAGGCCCGATCAGGGCCAGCTTTCGCGCCTGCGCGGCGAGCGGAAGAAGTGGCTGGCCATTTACCGGCTGGTTCTGCAGCAGGACAAAGGATTCTTCGGCCGCACGCCGCGCCAGAGCCCTGTGCTCCGGCACAGCCTTTGTCACTTCAGGACCTTCCGTGAACGGATGATCGAACAAACCCAGCGCGAACTTCACACGAAGCACCCGCCGCACCGCTTCATCCACGACCGACATCGGCACCTTGCCGGATGAAATCAGTGCAGGCAGTTCGACGTCATAGAAGTGCGCGTTCATGTCGATGTCCACGCCTGCGGTGAACGCCTTCTCGGTTGCAGAGGCCGCATCGAGGGCAATGCCGTGATGCGTCAGCTCCATGACCGCGGTGTAGTCGGAAACGACCGGGCCATCGAAGCCCCATTCGTCACGGAGGATGGTCTGCAACAGATAGGGATTGGCACTCGCAGGCACGCCATTGAGCGAGTTGAAGGCAGACATGATCGTTGCCGAGCCGGCTTCCACCGCTGCGTGGTATGGCTGGAGATAGACCTGACGCAACAGGAGATCGCTCATGTCCGTTGTGTTGTACTCGCGTCCCGCTTCGGCAGCTCCGTAAGCGGCAAAATGCTTAACCGAGGCAGCGACCGAGGAGGGGTCGGAGAGGCTGGCTCCCTGATAGCCGTGGATGTACGCCCGGGCGATAGCCGACCCCAGATACGGATCTTCGCCCGCGCCTTCGGTGCAGCGGCCCCATCGTGCATCCCGCGCGATATCGACCATCGGAGAGTAGACCCAGTTCACGCCCGCGGTACGCGCCTCTACCGCAGCCATGTGGGCGAGCTCGGTAATCATCTCGGGATCCCAGCTGGACGCTGTTCCAAGCGGAACGGGAAAGATGGTGCGAAAGCCGTGGATGACATCGGCTCCGAAGAGCAGCGGAATGTGAAGCCGGGTGTTGTCGACGGCGGCATGCTGGAAGTGGTTGGTGAGGCCCTGCCCCACGGTATTCAGCATGGAGCCCAGCTCACCTTTCTGCGCGAGCTCGTAGCTGTCGACACCTCCAGGACCCGGCGGATTCACATTCAGCGCAGCGGTGCCAGGCCCCACGCTCTTGTCCGGGTGGGCCTCGGTCGCGCTGTACTGGACGAGCTGACCGATCTTTTCCTGAAGCGTCATGCGTGCCAGGAGCGCATTGACCTTGCGCTCGATCTCCGGGCTCGCGAGCTGCGCGTTCGATGGCGCAGGTGAAGCCGTCTGCGCAAAAGTCCATCCACCTGCCAGCAACGTGCCACATAGAAAAGCCGTTCGCAACCGCGTCATGTCCAAGAACTCCTTCCGTGAGGGACCACTCCCTCTCTCTGATGCTGCTTCCCTCAGCAGCCAGCGATGTAATCCCCTTCCATGTTCAGATGATTTTGCTTCGCATGCAATCGGACGAGCAGGGAGGCTGGAGCACCTCGAACGGCCTCTTTTTGAGGGACTCTTGCAAACCGGGAGGGCAGCTGTCGACTTCTATGTGCAAGGCGGATGGCAGTACTCCTTGAAGCATATCCGCCAGATTTCACCCACGATGCAGTATTCTTTCGGCATGCAGTGAGAAATGGTCTGCCGATCTCTGCGGGATCTGCTGCCCTTTCCACTGAACGATCTCAATCCACGCCGCATCTCGCAGGCCCCGATACCGGGGTGAACGACACGACCTTCGGCCAGATCACCAACTTCGCGCAGACCAACATCCCGAGAAACATTCAGCTGTCGCTGCGCTTCCATTTCTGAGGCGCAGCACCACCCCCGAAAAGATGAGAACTGATGTTTGAGATGAAGAATCGACTGGTCGTCCCTGCAGCCCTTTGCCTTCTGCTTCCAATCGCCGCGCACGCTGTACCTGCACAGCCCGCGCGGCCCTTCGCCCTGGAGTGCGACAATCTCGCAACGCCGCTCGGAGACGATAACGCCGCACCGCGCCTGAGCTGGAAGCTTGCCGACAGCCGCTCCGGCGCGGTGCAGACAGCGTATCGCATCGTGGTCGCCACGAAGCCGGCACTGCTTGCCTCTACCCATGCGGATGTGTGGAACAGCGGAAAGATTTCTTCTTCCGAATCTGTGAATGTTGCCTACGCCGGTCCGGCTCTCAAGCCGGAGACACGCTATTACTGGCGCGTGGAAGTATGGGACCAGCATGGCAAGGCATACCCTGCGAGTGAAGTCAGCTGGTGGGAGACGGGCCTGATGAAGCAGGACTGGACGGGCCAGTGGATCGGCTATGAAGACCGCGAGCAGCATGCGATTCGCGAAGCGCACGCCGATTGGGTGACGAATCCCAACATTGAAGACTCTAAGAAGCAGCAGCCACCGATCAAGGGGCCCGTGCGTCATGAGCTGAGATTCGGCTTCGATCTGACTGCGAGAGTGAAGAAGGCGACGCTCTACGCTACCGGCGAAGACACGCCATCGGCCTGGGTGAACGGCACTCAGGTCATTACGCCCTGGGCTCCCGCGCCGTGGGGCCGTCTGCCATGGCGCACCTATCGCCACGTGGATGTAACCGATCGCCTGAGCGCCGGCCACAACCTGCTTGCTGTCGAGGTTACACACTTCGGCGACGGTGGCGCGATCACACCGATGAACGCGATTCTCTATGTCGAAGGCACCGATGGCAGTGTTCACACGTATGCCACGGGCAAGAGCGACTGGAAGTCCAGCCTTCAGGCTCCCGATGGCTGGCAGCAACCGAATTTTGACGATCAAAGCTGGAAGCCCGCGGTTGTGTATCCCATGGTGCACGATGCCTTCGGCGCGACGGAAAGACTTGGCCTTCCGCTGCCTACACAGGCGGTGGCGAGTCTGCGCCACGGCTTTGTGCTGGATAAGCCCATCGCCGAAGCGCGCCTCTATGCGACCGCGCTTGGCGCGTATCAGTTCGACATCAACGGACAGCGCGTGAGCGATGACTTCCTCGCGCCGGGCTGGACCGACTTCCGCCAGCGCGCTTATTACCAGACTTACGATGTGACTCGCCTGCTGACGCATGGCAGCAACGCCATCGGCGCCCTGCTTGCCCCGGGATGGTATTCGACGCCGCTGGAATGGGTAGGACAGGGCAATAATTACGGATGGACGCAGGCCGCGCTTCGCGCACAGCTGAGAATTACGTATCGCGACGGCTCGACACAGTGGATCTCGACTGGACCGGACTGGAAGGCCGACACCTCCTCGATCAAGTTCGCAGAGATTTACGATGGCGAAACCGAGGATGCACGCGATGCGCAGCCGGGCTGGGATAAGCCTGCGTTCAAGGATGCAGACTGGCACGAGGCCATGCTCGTAGAGCCGGAGAACGATCCGAAGCTCGAGTGGCAGTCTTTCCAGCCGATCCGCGCGGAGCGCTCGATGGAGCCCATCGCGGTCACGCATCCGAAGCCGGGTGTGACCATTTATGACTTTGGCCAGAACATGGCCGCGGTGCCGCGCATCACCGTTGCGGGCAAGAACGGCGAGACGATGCAGTTACGCTTCGCCGAACTGCTGAATCCAGATGGCACGCTGTATGTCGCCAACCTGCGCAATGCCAAGGCTACCGATCGATACACCTTCGCCTCGTCCGCGACGGTAACGTTTGAGCCACGCTTCACCTTCCATGGCTTCCGCTACATGGAGATCACAGGCGTTCCTGCGCCGAGCGCACCGCACGCAGTTCAGGCGATTGTTCTCCACACCGACGCGCCTTTCGACGTTACATTCAGCACCGGCAATGCGATGCTCAACCAGCTCTGGCATAACATCCAGTGGGGTCAGCGCTCAAACTTTGTCGGCACGCCCACTGACTGCCCGCAGCGCGATGAACGCCTGGGTTGGTCGGCGGATGCGCAGGTCTTCTGGCGCACGGCATCTTATGACATGGACCTAGCTGCATTCTCGCGCAAATATTCTGGGGACCTTGATGGCTCGCTCGGCAAAGCAGGCATGTTCGGCATCTATGCGCCGGGCACAACGAAAGTGAACACCGGCTATGGTCCGGGATGGAGCGATGCCGGCGTCATCGTCCCGTGGACCTCGTGGCTGCAGAACCGCGATACGGAGATCCTGAAGCAGGCATGGCCCGCCATGACACGCTACATGGATACCATCGCAGCCTCGAACCCCGATTTTCTCTTCCACAAAAACATGGGCATCGAGTTCGGGGACTGGCTGTCACCGGAAGGCTCGACCACTGAACCACTGCTGGCGACGGCCTACTGGGCTTATGACGCACAGCTGATGGCGGAGATGGCGCATGCCCTCGGCAACGATGCCGACGAGCAGAAGTATCGCGACCTGTTCGAGAAGGTTCGCTCGGCGTTCCAGAAGGCATACGTGCATGAGGACGGCGTTGTGGGCTGGAAGCCGGATCAGCCTCCCGCTGCCGGAAAGCCTGCCTTGGTACAGACACAGACGGGCTATGCTCTCGCGCTCTACATGAACCTTATGCCGGAAGAGATGCGGGCGCAGGCGGCGCAGCACCTTGTCGACCGCATTGCTGCGAATCACTGGCTCATCGGCACCGGCTTTCTGGGCACGCCGTATCTGCTCGAGGTGCTGAGCCAGACCGGGCACAGCGATGTAGCCTACCGCATGCTGCTCAACACCGAATATCCGTCATGGGGTTACATGGTGGAGCACGGCGCAACGACAATGTGGGAGCGGTGGAACGGGGACAAGATGCTCGGCGACCCCGGCATGAATTCCTTCAACCACTATGCCTACGGCGCGGTGGCGGAGTGGCTCTATCGCTACGCGGCCGGCGTGGATGCGACGCCGCTCGATGCGGGCTACCACACCATCGTGTTGCATCCGCAGTTCGACACTCGCATCGGCCATCTCGACTTCGAGTACAAGTCTGCGTATGGAGCTATCCGCTCCAGCTGGGTCGCGAAGGATAGCGGAACGAACTGGACTGTGACTATTCCGCCGAACACTTCCGCGAAGCTCGAGATGGGCGGTGCGGCGAAAGACAGCCTGCTGAAGCAGGGCGCACAGGCGGACAATGCCTCCTGCGATGCAGCTGGTGCCTGCCAGCTCATACTGCCGGCAGGTACTTATCATGTTAACCTTCCAGCGAAATAAGTATCGTCTCCATGAATCCTACCTCGCGGCGAAGAACCCGGTTCTTCGCCGCGATTTCTTTTGTTCACAGAATTTTTATCCACCGGACGAAGATGAAGCTGGTTGCCATGGCCTGATACAGGCCGCTCTTGACAACCCTGGCCTGTTGCAATGAGCCTGTTTACGGCCTACTTACGGGGGATATTTCTGATCACGACACGTTCATCCCATCGATCTGCAGGAGTGGGGAAACTCGTCCTTGCATGCCTGAGCACAGCGCTCTTTTTACCAGCCGCCATTGCGCAACAGACTCCCAACTTTCGTAATCCTTCCCTCACTCCTGACGCTCGCATCCAGGACCTTCTCTCGCGCATGACGCTCGAGGAGAAGATCGATTGCCTCAGCACCAACACGGCGATACCTCGTCTTGGGGTGAAGAGCTTTGGCAGCTCCGAGGGAATTCATGGTGTCGTACAGCGCGGCAATGAAGAGCACCACCGGGAGCCTATTTATACCACGCAGTTTCCGCAGCCGCCCGGCATGGGCGAGACTTGGGATCCCGATCTGGTGCGCCAGGCCGCGGCCGTCGAAGGATCGGAAGCCCGGTATATCTCCGAACAGCCACGCTACGACCATCCCATCTATATGCTGTGGGGGCCGCAGGCGGACCTGGCACGCGACCCGCGCTGGGGCCGTAGTGAAGAAGTCTATGGAGAAGACCCCTTCTTCAACGGCACCATGGTAGTCAACTTCGTTCATGGTCTGCAGGGCGACGATCCGAATCACTGGCAGGCCGCGGCGCTTCTGAAACACTTCCTTGCGAACTCGAACGAAGACCTGCGCACGAAATCAGACTCGGTGTTCGATGCGCGCCTGTTCTGGGAGTATTATTCTGTTCCCTTCCGCATGGGCTTTGTGGATGGCGGCGCGCGCGGCGTGATGGCGAGCTACAACGCATGGAACAGCACACCGATGGCTGTGAATCCTATTCTTAAATCCATCGTGGAAGATCAGTGGGGCGTCGACGTCCTTTCTTCGGACGGCGGCGCGGTCAAATTGCTCTGGACCGACCACAAACGTTTTCCGGACCAGAAGGCAGCAGTGATTGCCTGTCTGCACGCGGGTATCAACCAGTTTCTCGACACCTATAAAGACGAAACCATGGCCGCAGTGAAAGAGGGCTCCGTAACTGAGGCGGAGATCGATGGACTGCTGCGGCGCAAGTTCGTGATCTCACTCAAGCTCGGCCTGCTCAATCCCGGCCAGGAATTTAAGCCTGCCTTAAACACCGCCAGTAGTGATGCGCAACCGCCAGCGGGTGTGCCTGCATCCGCAAACCAGCAGCAGGCATCTGCGGAACAGACATCTCCCGAGCCATGGAACAGCGATGAGCATCATGCTGTTTCCCAGAAGATGGCGCTTGAGTCCGTGGTGCTCCTGAAGAACGAAAACAATGCTCTGCCTCTCGACAAGAAGGCGATCAAGTCGATTGCCGTGATCGGTCCGCTCGCCGATTCTGTGCATTGGGACTGGTACGGCGGCTATCCGCCCTATGCGGTCACACCGCTCGATGGCATCAAGGCGGCTGTCGGTCCATATGTGCGCGTGAACTATGCAGCCAGCGAAGCAAATCAGGCTGCTATCGACGCTGCACGCCAATCCGATGTCGCCATTGTTGTCGTCGGCAACGATCCCACCTGCGGACCGGATATGGCGCGCGACTGGCATGCCACCGTCGATGGCGGCGGTACCCTACCGTGCACCGTACCATCCGATGGCCGCGAGGGGCGGGACCGGGAGACGCTCACGCTGGAGCAGGAGCAGCTGGTCAAGCAGGTCTACGCGGTGAATCCTCACACGGTGATGGTGCTGATCTCAAGCTTCCCGTACACCATCAACTGGAGCGAGCAGTATCTGCCGGCGATCCTGCATATGACGCATGCCTCACAGGACGAGGGCACAGCGCTGGCCAAGGTTCTGTTTGGAGATTACAACCCTGCCGGACGATTGGTAACTACGTGGCCATCATCGCTCGATCAGCTTCCTCCGATGATGGACTACAACATTCGCGATGGCCGCACCTATATGTACTTCAAGGATAAGCCGCTCTACCCTTTCGGCTATGGCCTCAGCTACACCACATTTCGCTATAGCAACCTGCGCCTGAGCAAGGCATCGCTCCATGGCGGCGAGGAGCTTACTGCCACTGTGGATGTTACAAATACCGGATCACGCGATGGAGATGAAGTCGTACAACTCTATATCTCCCACCTGAACTCCAAGGTGCCGCGCGCGAAGGAAGAGCTCAAAGGCTTTCGTCGCGTGCCCGTGCCTGCAGGACAGACGGTCTCCGTACAGATCGCATTGAAGGCCAGCGACCTCGCTTACTGGAACGAGAAGGAGAATCAGTGGGCGCTCGAAGGTGACCGTGTCGATATACGCATCGGCGCTTCTTCCGCGGATATCCGGCTGCACCAGGAGATTCCTGTGCAGCCGTGATATCGCGGGCACGCTTTACTCCGGCAGCGTAACGGTGCCGTGGACCACGAATGATCCGCTGAGGGTCGGTGCTCCGTTATTCGGCTGACCTCCGCCGACTGACACTGCGTACTTGCCCTCGGCGATGATCGGTTCACCCGCCTCTGTCACCATGCTCAGATCACGCGGTCTGAGTTGGAAGTGTACTGTCTTCGATTCGCCGGGCTCCAGATGCACACGCTCAAAGCCTCGGAGCGCGCGCAGTGGAGCTCCCGGAACATTCGGGAAGGTGAGATAGAGCTGCGAGACTTCATCGCCCGGCAGCTTGCCGGTATTCGTCACCGTTGCCTCAGCGGAGATTGCCTGGCCTGCTTCCACCGTACCGGAGGGTAGCTTGAGATCCCGATAGGCGAAGGTTGTGTAGCTAAGCCCGTAGCCGAATGGGTACAACGGCGTGCCTGTGAAATAGCGGTAGGTGCGCCCTTTCATTCCATAGTCTTCAAACGGCGGGAGCTGATCGACTCCGGTGTAGAACGTAACCGGCAAACGCCCAGCGGGGTTGTTTTTCCCCGAAAGCGTTTCGGCCACAGCAGTACCGCCTTCTTCGCCGGCATACCAGGAATCGATGATGGCGTTGACGTGCTTGCTGGCCCAGTTGACCGCTAGCGCGCTGCCGTTCGTAAGGACGAGGACGACAGGCTTGCCTGTACTCACCAATTGCTCGAGCAGCTCCTGCTCCGGCGCCGGTAGCTCGATGCTGGTGCGATCGCCACCTTTAAAGCCCGGCTCACTCACCTGCATCTCTTCTCCTTCGAGCTCACTGCTGATGCCCAGTACCGCGATCACTACATTCGCCTGCTTTGCTGCCTCAATGGCCGCAGGCTGCGGTTTGAGATCCACCTTCGCCCATACCAGCTGCGCGACGGCCTTTCCGGTGGCAGGAGGTGTGTATTCCACGTGAAGCGCAGCGGGCTTGCCTGCTTCAAGATGCACACGCCCCAGCTTGGCCTGGTTCGGATCGCCTTCGTAGGATGAAGTGACACTCTTTCCGTCCACGCGGATGCGGAAGAAGCCGCTCGCCTTCAGCCCAAGGTTGTAATCTCCGGTCTCCGGCGCGGTGAGCGTGCCGTCCCAACTGACAGCGAGTGGATGCACATCGGCAACTTCGGTAGGAAGCGGCTCGGCGCCTATCTCGAGGCTGGAGACAATTCGCGTCACCAACGGTTTCGTCGACGCAAGACTATTGATGTCACTCATGTCCAAACTGGAGTAACTCACTCGAATGCCGGGTTTACCGTCGACCACGAGCGCGGAGACAGGAACCGGCTCGGCCGCATGACTGAGGAATTGCGTGCCGGGTTCGTATTGAATCGTGGCTCCGGCGAATTCCTTGCGGATGCCTTCCAGGATAGAAACCGTGTGAGTCGGAGTTCCGTTGTAATTGCCGAGCAGAACCTTTGTTTGTTCCGCCAGCGGGCCAACTACGGCCAGCTTTACGCCGGAGCTCTTCAACGGAAGTGTGCCGTCATTCTTCAGCAGGACCATGGACTCGTCAGCGATCCTGCGTGCGAGATCCCGATGTGCAGAGCTGTTCAACTCGGCCTCATCGATTTTTGTATATGGCACCATGGACGGCGGATCGAACATGCCGAGCTGAATGCGCGCGGTGAATAGCCGGATCAGCGCGGTGTCGATATCGCTTTCCTTCAAATATCCCTGCTTCACAGCATCGAGATAGGGCTTGTAGTCGTGGTCATCCTTGACCTTGAAGGTGAAGTCGACGCACTCGTTATCCATCCCTCGCTTCAGGCTTGTTGCAGAGGCCTCCGGCTGCGAAGCGTCGAAATGATGATTGCGGTAGATATCGACGACCGCGCCGCAATCCGAGACGACGTAGCCTTTGAAACCCCACTTGCCGCGCAGCTGATCTTCGAGCAGGAACTCATTCGCGCATGCAGGCTGGCCATTGATGCTGTTATATGCGCACATCACCGAACCAGCCTTTGCTTCTGTTACCGTGGCGCGGAAGGCCGGAAGATACGTATCGATCTCGTCATGCTTACTCACCGTTACATCGGCGGTGTGCCGCGTCGACTCCGGTCCGGAATGGACAGCGTAGTGCTTCGGGGTGGAAATCACGCGATAGTAGCGAGGGTCTTCGCCCTGCATTCCGGTGACAAAGGCCACGCCCATGCGTGCGGTGAGATATGGATCCTCACCGTAGGTCTCCTGCCCGCGCCCCCAACGGGGGTCGCGAAAGATGTTGATGTTTGGAGCCCAGAAATCGAGCCCCTCAAAGATGTCGCTGTGTCCTCCATTCTTACGGACTGCCTGTTCGTGCTTGATACGGCCTTCGGTTGCGATGACCACGGCCATGCGATGAATCGCATCGGTATCGAAGGTCGCGGCCAATCCGACCGGCTCCGGAAACTCGGTGGTGCCATCACGAGCGACTCCGTGCAGCGATTCGCTCCACCAGTCATAGGAGGGGATGCTGAGGCGAGGAATGGCCCTGGCCTGATTCACAAGCTGTGAGGCCTTTTCCTCAAGTGTCAAGCGATGTACGAGGTCCGCGGCACGCTCCGCGGCGGGAAGCTTCGTATCCAGATAGGGTGCATTTTGAGCATGCGCATGGGTGGCAGCTGCGGAGAGACCGAGCAGAAGGCAGGAAAAAGGAAGAACCGCAAACCAGGATCTCCTAAGCAGAGTGAAGATTGGACGGGCGAAGCGGATTCGAAAGTTTCTATCAATTAAATCGATTTTGTACGACACGCGAACTCTCCATTCTCCAATGATCCGATTGGCTACGACTAAGGCTCTTTGTACGGAAGTCGACGCCGGTTGCACCGCCGCCCGATTGCGTTGAGAAGTATAGCTCCCGAAGAGCAAGCCAGGACAACTCCAAATCTCCTGTCAGATTCCGCACGACAGCTGCGTTGCAAGACAGTAGACTCTCGGGGATGAATTCTTTGCCAAGGAATGCTTCCCCTATCACCGCAATGCGCCTGCGCATGGGAAGTTTACGGAGGTTTCGACCGCTGCTTTGCTTGCTTCTGTTGCACTGCTACGTTTCTACAGGGCATGCTCGACAGATCCCGGCTCAGGCTGTCGACAAGGCGCTGGCGGCGGAAGCTACGGCACATATGAATGCCGGCCAGTTCTCCGATGCGGAAGCTCTCTGGAGACAGCTCACCCAGGCCGAGCCACGCAATGCAGCGGCGCATGCGAGTCTCGCGTTGTCTCTCGCACACCAGGACAAGCTTGCTGACGCCGTCGTGGAATATCATCGCTCGCTCGCACTCGTTCCTCATCAGCCGATTGTCAGCATGGACCTCGGTCTGGCGGAGTTCAAGCTTGGACATTTCGACAAGGCTCTCGCCGCCTTCCAGTCGCCCGGAACTGTACAGCAGGGCGATCCCCGTATTCCTGTGCTGCTCGGCATGTCGTACTTCGGTCTCCATCACTACCCTGAGGCCATTGGCTATCTCCGGAAGGCGGTCGACGCGGATACGAACAATACTGAACTGCGCGGCGTGCTTGCCAAGAGCTGCTTGTGGAGCAAGCAGTACGATTGCGCGCTGGCCGAATTTCAGCAGATTCTGCGCATCAATCCAGATGCCGTCCAGGCGCATATGATGCTGGCCGAAGCATATGATGCGATGGAGAAAAAGCCTGAAGCCATTGCCGAGTTGCAGACCGCGGAACGTACTTCGCCCGGCGAGCCGCTGTTGCACTTTGAGCTGGGATACCTCTATTACACCGGGCATGATTACGACAGAGCCTCTGACGAGCTTCAAGCTGAACTTCATAACAATCCACAATCTGCGTTGGCGAACGCTTACCTCGGAGATATCGCGTTGCACAACAACGACGATGCCGCGGCCGAACAATATCTGAACGCTGCACTCCGTTACGACCCAAGCCTGCGCCTGGTTTATTTCGATCTCGGTTGTGTCTATGCCGACCGGCAACAGAATCAGCAGGCGCTCAATGCTTTTCTCCATGCCGAACAGATGGACCCGACGCAGCCCGACGCGCACTACCGTCTTGCCCGTGTATATAAGGCTCTCGGCCAACAGGACAAAGCGAATGCCGAGTTTGCAAAGACGCGTACATTGCATGCGAAAGACGATGAATCTCTGATTGAGCGAGTGTCAGGCAAGGGCAGCTCCAATCAGTGAGAGAACAGGCGCCTGAAGTTTAGGATTCAAGCGCCCGCAAGGAAATACAGCGGACTCGATCAGAACTTGATCTTCGCCCCGAGCTGCAGCGTGCGTGCGTCGTAAGAACCTGTCACCTGTCCGAAATTCGAGTCGGCCGTATTCGCATCTATTGCATTGAACTCTGTGTGGTTGAAGGTATTGAAAGACTCGAAGCGGATTTCCAGCGTCGCACCTTCATTCGGCGCCAGCGGGAAACTCTTAAACAGCGAGAGATTCGTGTTAAAGAGACCCGGCAACACCACTGCATCCTTACCTGCGTTGCCGAAGCCCTGATTGCCTCCACCGTTCCACGGCGCTACAGGATTAGCGAAGGAGCTGGTCGAGAACCATTCCAGACGCTTCTTGGGATAGCTCACCCCAGCTACCTTGTCCGGGCGATTCGTTGTGCCTCCCCCCAGACCCAGTGTGTCCGATCCGGTGTATGTCAGCGGTTGCGGAGAGCCTGACTCAACCACGGTCACACCTGAAATCTGCCAACCTCCGAGAACCGTCTTCTCCAGCAGGTTTCCACTCGAGGTGAAGAATGGCAGGCTGTAAATATAGTTCGCGTTGAAGATGTGGCGGCGATCGAGCGAGCCAGAGCCACGATCGTAAGCGGCATTGAAGGGATTGGAGAGTCCGGTGAGATCGCTGCTAACTTCGTCGATCTCATGCGAGAACGTATATGCGAGCTGCAAGGTTACGCCATGCTTGTTTTCGATTCTCACTCCTGCCTGCAAGGAGTGGTAGCTGAAGTTTGTGCTGTTCTCCTCCTGCGTGATCGTGCTGTAGCCCGGATAGATGCGATAGAGGTTGGCGTTGAGCGTGCCGTTGGCCACCCCCTCCCTGTCCGTAAGGTCTCCGAGGGGCAGCGTGTTGATCGAGCGGTCGAGCTCTTCGGCGCCGGCAGCCTGGACGCGCGCCA
>NZ_JASGFD010000010.1:0-105489 GCF_047605705.1 Silvibacterium sp.
AACCGACAGCACGCTTACCTGCAGAGCAGGCTGGAGAAGTGTCGGTTCTGCGTACCGGCATGATTCCTGTTCCTGGCCTTCCGGATGAGGACTTTTCAGCGCTTGGCTTTATCCGCAACCGCAATCTCACCTTTCCTGTAAACGCCCGTTGCGGTGCGCCTGTGCTGCGTGTCTGCCCTGCGACGAATGTTCCATTCAAGGACGTGCCTGAAGGTTGCGCGGCCGAGTCTTTCAGTGACGAGCAGGCGGAAGGCTTTCGCGCCATGTGGGAATGGGTCGCCGGCAACCGAACGCTGCTTCTCGATCAGCTCGAACAGGCTCGAGGCCTGGAGGTTCGGTACGTTGTCCGCGATACGCATGCCTATTACCTGGCGCTGGTTCGGGCGATGTTTGAAGGCACTCCGGCGGTGGCTGCTCTGCCGGCCCTTGGAGGTGAGCGGGCGGCGTTCGTTCCTCTTCTGGCCGAGGAGCTCAACGCGCTCGCACAGCTGGATCTGCCGCACTTTACGTTACGCGCCGATGCGCGCTCTTTAGACCCGGCGGGACTCATCTTTGCCTCTTCGGGATACGAAGCCGCGAAAGGTCTGCTTGAAAACATGAGCGAGGAAGATCTGGAGCGCCAGCTTCGCCATCTCGGCTCCGCCTGGCAGCTCTATGCCGCAACCCGGCGCCTGCTCTGTCCCTTGCAGGGCTGACCGCCGCGAAACAGGCGGCGGTGGGCTTTTTCCGACAAATAAGAAACCGTCCCGGTACCTTCCACAGAGCGTGTCCTAGAATGGACTCACTATGATCGGGCGTACCATTGCGCATTACCAGATTCAGGAGTTGCTGGCAGAAGGTGCCATGGGCATCGTCTACCGGGCACGCGATCTGAACCTTGAGCGCTCTGTCGCCATCAAGGTGCTCAAGCCACAGCGCTCCTCGAATGAGGCCGCTGTCGAGCGCTTCATGCACGAGGCTCGCGCCGCCTCGTCGCTCGATCATCCGAATGTCTGCACGATCTACGAGATTGAAAAGGACGAGAGCGGGCAGCTGTTCATCGTCATGGCCTACTATGACGGCGAAACCCTGCGACGCAAGCTCTTCCGCGGCCCGCTCTCGCCAGAAGACGCGCTGCACTACACCATCGACATTGCGCAGGGTCTCGCAAAGGCGCACCGCCAGGGACTGGTGCATCGCGACATCAAGCCTGAAAACATCATCATTACTGCCGATGGCATCGCCAAAATCCTCGACTTCGGGCTGGTGAAACTCCCCCGCGTCGTGATTTCCGGCGATCCTGCATCGGAAGCGATCGTCGGTACCGTCGGCTACATGTCACCAGAGCAGATTGAGGGGCACGCCGATCATCGCAGCGATCTGTGGGCTCTGGGCATCCTGTTTTATGAAATGCTCACGGGCCGCAGGCCCTTTCTGGGATTGCCGTCAGTAACGGTCCAGGGGATCCTGCACTCCGAATACACGCCTGCGTCCGAGGTGCGGCCGGGCATCTCCGATGGGCTCGACCGCGTGGTTTCCCGCGCACTGGCCAAGCAGCCTTCGGAGCGTTACCAGCGCGCCGAGGAGATGATCGCTCATCTTCATGCCTTGCGCCATGGGCTCGCCTCGGGTCTGTCGAAACCAGAGAACCAGGTCGAAGGCCAGTCGATGACAATCGCCGTGCTGCCTTTTTCGAATGTGGGAGGAGGAGAAGAGGCGGAGTATTTCTGCGACGGTCTTGCCGACGAACTGATACATCTGCTCTCTCAGCTCAAAGGGCTGCGCGTGGTTTCGCACACCTCTGCTTTTGAGTTCAAAGGCAAATCGCAGGACATCCGCGCCATCGCCGAGCGGCTGAATGTGAATACGATCCTTGAGGGCTCGGTGCGCCGCGCCGGAGACAGGCTGCGCGTTACGGTGCAGCTTACCGATGCGATCCATGGCTATCACCTGTGGTCGCAGAAGTACGACCACGAGCTCAAAGACATCTTTGCGGTTCAGGAAGGGATCGCGCGCGCGGTTGCTGCGAAGTTCGGTAAAAAGCCGGAGAACGAAATCCCACCGCTCCGCTCACGCTACTCACAGAACATCGATGCTCATGCTCTTTATCTAAAGGGGCGCTACTACTGGAGCCTGCGCCTGCCCGAAGCTTCACGGAAAGGAATTCAGTGTTTCGAGCAGGCAATCATGGTAGATCCACAATGCGCGCCTGCCTATGCGGGTCTTGCTGACTGTATCGTCAGCCTGGGTTTCTTTGGCGCAATGCCACCGGGGGATGCCTGGGCGCGGGGCCGGGAGCTGGCGATGAAGGCCCGTGAACTCGATCCGCACCTGGCAGAAGCAGCCATCTCGCTGGCCAAGAGCGCGCTCTTCAGCAACTGGGACTGGCGTCTCGCCGAGGAGCTGGCGATCCGCGCCATCGAGCTCGATCCCGGCTTCTCGGGCAGTCACTTCTTCTACGCGATCCTTCTGCTGCAGTCCGGCCGCTACGAGTCGGCGCTGCATGAACTGCGCACCGCACGCGAGCTCGATCCGCTCTCGTCGCCCATCTCGTCAGGGATTGCCTGGGTCCATTACTACGAGGGGCATCACGCCCTGGCGATCGAACAGTGCGAGAAAGTCTTCGCCGTCGATCCGGAGTATCCCGAGGCTCATGCCTGCCGTGGTCTTGCGCTGCTGGCTCTTGGGCGGCATGCCGAGGCCATCCCTTCCCTCGAGCACGGCGTAAAGGTCTCCGGGAACAATCCCATTGTGATCGGATTTTATGGCGCGGGGCTCGCCTGTGGTGGGAAAGCGGAAGAGGCGCGTGCAGTTCTGGCGCGCTTGCAGGACATGGCGGCCAAGCAGTTTGTCTCCACCGTGCCGCCGGCTGTCATCCTGATCGCGCTTGGGGAGTATGACGCGGCGATGGAGTATCTCGAACAGGCTTACCGCACGCGCGAGGCATTCCTCGCTTATGCGCGGGTCTTTCCGCTCTTTGATCCTGTTCGACAGTTGCCGCGTTTTCAGGCACTGCTGGGAGAGCTCGACCTGGCCAGCAGCGCGGAGATGATGACGAGCGAGCTGCTGGCTTCGGCGAAATAAAACGGCAATACGAGTCGGAAACGGCGGATTTACTGCGATCCGCCGCGCATCATGGCCAGCGACGCGGCCGTGCCATTCAGCTGGAAGTCGTACTCCTTGACCACCTTCATCACAGCGCGACGCGTCTCGTCGGTGTGCTTGCCCTTGTTGTGCAGCACGCGTGAGACGGTCGACATGGAGACGCCCGCTTTCCGGGCTACGTCGGCGATGGTGATCCGCTGCCGCGCGCTGCCGGGTGCGTAGTCTTCGTTCGTCTCTTCGGACCTAGCCAGTGCTTCGATGATCCCGTTCAGCTGGTTCCACACTTCGCGGTCCTGCATGGACAGCCGCTCGGCGATCTCGTCCTTCGCCACACCCTGGGCGAAGAGGTCGAGTATTTCCGTCTGGAGCGGCTCCAGGTGGGCACGCGGCATCCGCTCGGCGAGCCGGGTCGCGATGTGCTGGGGCAGGTAGCGTTCGCCGGCATGCACCTGGCGGATCGCTTCGATGATCTCCTCGTCGGAGGAAGCCTTGAGCACATAGCCCTGGGCCCCGGCCTTGACTGCCTGGTAGATGTCTTCATCGCTCTCATAGCTGGTGATGACCACCACCCGCGCCGGGCAGGATTCCTGCTTCAGCGCCTTGAGAGTCTCGATTCCATTCTTCTTCGGCATGCGTAGGTCCATCATGACTACATCCACCGCCGGTTCGCCCGCGGTCAGCAGGGCCACGGCCTGTTCGCCGTCGGCTGCGCTGCCAACTACCTCCATATCGGGGTAGGTCGCAAGCATGCTGGCCAGGCCGGCACGAACAACCGGGTGGTCATCGACAATCAAAATCCGGATCTTGGTTCCGGTAAGCGTTTCCGAAGTGCTAGACATCTGTGCCTTACTCCTGATTGTTGCGTTTACTATATGCCAGACGCACGAACCACGACTGGCGTTCTGGATTTGGTACTTCTACGCGAATTCTTGTGCCGCCGGCAGCCCCGCTCTGTACCTCCAGGGTGCCGTGGATGAGCTCCGCGCGGCGGCGCATGCCGGAAAGCCCGAATCCTCCTGAGTCTTCCCTGGGCACAAAGCCAATGCCGTTGTCCTTTACGATCAGCGTGATAGAGCGTGGCCCATACTCTACTTCGATGTGAATTCTCGTCGGATGGCCGTGTTGGATGGCGTTGGAAATTGCCTCCTGGCCGATCCGGAAGAGGGAATCGAGAACGTGAAGCGGCAGCTCCCGCGCCTCACCCCGCACTTCCACATCTATTTTTACCTGCCCACGGGCCACAATCCTGCGTGCCGCCATCTCGAGCGCGGAAACCAGCCCGCTCGCCTCAATCGCCTCCGGCCGAAGCGTCGTAATGCTGCGCCGGGCCTCGTCATGGCTGTGCCGGACCAGCTCCGTCGCGATTTTCAGGTCTTCGAGCAGGCTCGGGACGTCGAGCGTCTTCTCCTTCTGTGCCATCCGGTTGCGGATAGCACGCAGCTGGAAGCCGATTCCGGCAAAGCTCTGTGCCAGCGTGTCATGCAGCTCGTTCGCCAACCGTTCGCGTTCGTTGATGACGGCGTGCAGCCGCCATTCCTCGGCCCGGCTTAACAGGAGCTGCGCCACAAATCCCAGCGCCAGCATCGCTACCGCCATCAGGATGAGATGCTCGGTGCTCCACCACGGCGGGCCGTCCACCACGCTGACATCCTGGGGCGAGCTGACCAGAAGCACGAATGGCACAGCATTATTGGTGTATTCGGCTCCCAGAACGCAGATACCCCGTACCCGGATCACGCTGTACTGGTCGAGATGCCGAAAGAGAGCCGCCGCCTCGGGCGATACCGAGAGCGCCCGGAAGGTCTGCATGCCGTCGTGCATGAGCAGGGTTGCGCCGCGCTCCCCGTTCCACTCGATGCGGTCCAGATGCCCCTGCACTTCGAGATACATCGACGCATAGGCTCCCGTGGCCGCCTGGTCGGCCGTCACCGAAGACGGAGGCAGCGGTGAGACGCCGCCGATTCTCCGCGCGACAGCTCCTGTAATGGCGGCGGATAGCCCTTCCGGGTGGGCGTCACCTTCGACCTCCACCTCATCGCCCAGGCGAAGCAGCGTCGGCCGCTCAAGCTGGACGCGAGCGCCGCCGCCGCGATCCTGAATGTAGAGATCCGGAGTCGTGCTGATGACCACGCCATGCACCGTCACATGGTTCGTCCGGGTGATCGAAAGCAGGCGAAGGCTCTTGACGGAGATCGCCGGGTGGGCCGGGGTGAATTCGCTGAGGAGCGTCGACGGCACGCTGCTCGGAGAGGGAATCGTCCCCTGGCTGGTGGGATACACCGCCATGTGCTGCGCCGGAGCAGGTGTATTCTCCCGTGGCTCCAGAGCCGTCACCTGGACATGCCGCCAGAAGCCGCCCGCGGTCACCGAACGCAGTCCGATCTTTCCTGAAGTCAGGCAGTGCGGGTCTTCGGCTCGGATCTCGGTCGACCCCGGGGTGTCGATGCCACTGGCGCGTGCGGTAATTGTGCAGCCCTGCACGGCCAGCCGCAGGTGGTACCAGCGCCCGGGAACGATGCCGCCTGGAAACGGCTGCGGCTGGAACTCGACCCACCCATGATCCGCGCGCCCCAGCACGAGCTTGTTGTCGATGGTTCGCAGCCCCGCATAATAGCCGCTGTAAGCGTCTACTCCCTGTTCGATGTCGCTCGCGCGGGCAATCAGACCGGCGTCGCCGCCGCCGATCAGCTGCAGGTCCGCCTCGACGGCATAGGAGCTCCAGTGCGCGGACCCGGTGATCAGCTTGGCCCCGCGCTCTTCGGAATCGTTACGCACTCCGCCATCGGCCGCATGCCAGCTGCCGCCAAAGGGGATCCAGCCCTGGAGGCTGCTCGCCGCAAAGGCATCGTGATACGGCAGGCCGTGATTCGGTCCACGCAGCAGCAGGGCCGAACCCAGTCCCAGCAGTGCCGCGGAGGCGGCGACTGCCGCGACGATCAGTCCGCGCCGTTGCGTCTTTGCGCGTGTGACGAGAGTCGCCATCATGGCTCACGACTCCAGTCCACACTCATCAATGGTCGCGCCTCGGCAGAATCGAGATTGGCCGAGGTCAGCAGCGTAGGTTGCAGCAGGATTTCAGAGGGCTGACTGCCGGGCGGCGCAGCGAGAGACTCCATCGCGCGATAGCCCATCTCGTATGTGTTGATGGCTACCAGCGAATCGATCGATCCATTGCGCAGCAGGTTTGCCAGCTCGACACTCTGCTCAAAGCCGACGACCTTGACCTTGCCCAGCAGCCCGTGCGCGCGAAGCGCCTCGTATGCGCCGCCCGTTGCCGCCGATGACACGGTGAAGAGGCCATCCAGCTGTGGATCCTCATCCAGAGCGTCTTCTGCGATCTGCTCCGCTCCCGTCAGATTGTGGGTTCCGAAGCGTCGCTCCGTGACCGATATGCCGGGGAAGTTCTTTTCCAGTGTCGTCTCGAAGGAATGCACCATGGCCAGCGTGCTCAACGACTGCGGAGGCACGCCGAGGATCGCGATCCGTCCATGCCCGTTCAGAATCTGGCCCATGCGCATCGCGGCGATGCGTCCGCTGGCCAGGTCGTCATTCACGATATAGGTGAGATTGGGCCCCGGCGGAAGATTGAGCGGCGCGGCGACGATGACCGTCCGCACCCCTTTTTCAATGGCCCGCTGCACCGGCGCCATCATCGCCACGGCCTGGTCCGGCGCGAGGATCATGGCCGAATATTTTTGCTTGACCACGCGGTCGATCAACTCCGCCTGCTGCTGCGTATCGTCTTCGCTGGTGGGGGCGTTCCAGTAAACCTTGAAGCCGAAGTGGTTGGCGGCGAACTCCGCGCCCGCGTGCTCGGCCTCCCAGATGGTCACGGCTGTGGTCTGTGGGATCACCGCCACGCGCATCGGATGCGCACGGCAGCCCGCCAGCGGCGTAAGCGCTCCCGCTAAAAAAAGAAAAGAGGCCCGTCCGGGCCAGCGTTGGCGAAGAGTGAACATCATGGGAAGGACGTTCCCCAGTGTAACTCCGCGCGCCCCTCTTCATCCTTTTAAGGAAAAAGACAGGCGCGCGCCGTTGCTAGAAATGGGATTAGAAGTGGAAGTGGTAGCGGAACTCTCCGTAAATCTGCCGGGGATCGTTATAGTGAAAGCCGCCGAAGGTCAGACTGTTGTCCAGCAGCACCCGAGTGTTGGCGATATTTAACAGGTTCACCGAAATCCCATACTTTTCGGCAAACGTCTTGCCTACGGATATATCCGCCGTCGTGTGCGCCGGCAGATAGTTGCCGGTGTAGGGCGAAGGCGGATCGGTGTAGCCGTTTGAAAATCCCGAGCCGTAGTAGACGTTGAATGCGCCCGTGACGCCGTAGGGAAGGTTTCCGTTGAATCCCACATTCAGCGTGTTGCGCTGGTCGTGGTCGAGGGCCTCATAGGAGTTATCCGCCGCGCAGGCTGAGGGGTCGGAGGGGCTATAGCAGATGAGGCCGCCGGTAATGGCGCCGCGCTGCTGCGCGATCTGATTCGAGTAGGCAAGGTGAAACTGGCCATAGCGCCACAGTTGCGGTGAGCGCAGCGTCAGTTCCCAGCCCTGGATGAGTGCGCCATCCACCGTGACCGGAATGAAGATACTCGATTCGCCGATGTTGCTGTGGTCGAGGAAGTTGTTGGCGCGCGTCTGGAACGTATCCGCATCGAGCAGCCATCCGCGGTAGGGAATCTGCAGGCCGAACTGGTGCTCCTCGTCGCGCTCGCCGCGCAGCGGTGTAAAGCTGGTGTTCGTCGAGTTGGCATACGCGAGCGCCGGTCCCGCGATGCTGGTGAGCGGCGGGGGCTGATAGTAGTGCCCATAGAAGCCGCGCAGCACCCAGTTCAGCTTCGGGATTACCACTGCCGCGCCGATGCGCGGATAGATCGCGTTCTCGCTGATCGTTCCCTGGAAATGCGTCTGCCGCTCGCCGCCGATCAGGGTCAGCCACGAGGTCGGCTTGTAATGGTCTTCGAGAAACGTCTCTTCGACGCCCGCCAGCACTGTCTGATCTTCGGAGAAGTTCGCAAAGCTGCCGTCGTTGAAAGTCGCGGCGAAGAGATCGTTCTCATGCTGCGCGTAGCCGTAGATGCCGCCGGTAATCGAGTTTTTCGCAATCACCGTGCTGGCCGAAGCCTGCAGGCCCGCGTAGTTGCCGGTCTCGTCTACTTTTGTCGCACTTGGAAGGTCTGCTGCATTGGGATCGTAATCCGCGTCGTTGTAGTGGTAGAAGGGCGAGATCTGCGCCAGCGTCGTCGGGTTCCATGTGTGGACCCAGGTCAGGGCGGTGTAGCCGTCTGTCTCGTGCTCGCCGTCACGCAGCCCGCTCGAATCATAAAGCTGGTTCTGCCAGTCATTGGTATTCGGGTCGTAAGGAATCTGGTAGTAGTCGGTGCGTAGCTGGTTGACCAGCCGCAGCTGGTTCGCGGAATCGTGGTTGTAGATGAGCGATGCAAAGCCACCATAGCCATTCTCCGCATCATGCACCGGCTTCTCGATTGCCGGCTGCAGGCCGTAGTCCGAGCGGTTGCCGTTCAGGCTGGTGAACCAGGCAAAGCGCTCCGTGTGGTCGCCCAGGCTGATCTGGTCGTTTGTCTGGTAGAAGTTGCCCAGCGTCATCACCAGCTCGCCCTCGCGGTCGCGCTCGAAGCCGGAGCGCGGCTCCACGTTGAAGACGCCATAGGTGCGATCGCCTACGCCCGCGCCGTAGCTGCCGCGCTCGATCTCGATCGTGTCGATGTCTTTCGGGTCGATCTGCGGCGCGATATTGCTTGCGATGTTCGTGTTGGGGATGTTCACACCGTCGATCATCCAGCTCAGCTGGTGTCCGCCACGCATGTGCAGCATGTCGTGGGTCATGTACGCGCCCGGCACGTAGTCGGTGATCATCGCCATGCTGTTGGTGCGGTCTGCGCCCGGTGTCGCCGCAATATCCGTGCGGCTGATCATCGTTGCCGGCGTGAACGAATCCGGATTCGCCGACTGCGCCTCCTCGTGGAGTGTCGTTGTCTGCCGCACGGTTTCGAGCGAGAGCTGGAGGTGCAGGATTGCCGCGGAATCGGCAGTCACGCTCACCGTCTGCTCGAGATTCGCGAAGCCGGAGCTGGAAATGGTCACCGTATAGGTGCCAATGGGTACGGACGGAATATGAAAGCTGCCGTCCTGATCGGAGGTCGCTGTGAATTCGAGCGCGGAATAAGCCGCGCGGACACGAATGCGCGCGCCGCTGACCGGCCGGTGCTGCGGATCATGCACCACGCCCTGGAGATAGCCGAAGACAGACGCTCCGGCAGGGAGCGAGGGTAAGAAGAAGAGGAGAATCAACGCGTACGTCAGTCTTTGGAGCAAGAGCGAGCCTCCGCCGTGAAGCAGCCACGGCAAATATGCAGCAGAGCCGGTTACATTTCAGGATCTGGGAAAACGAGCAGACAGGAATCTGCTGCTGCGCGCCCAGGTTGCTGAAGGAATTGTGCTGGCTAGCTGAGTGCCGGAGGTCCGCGCTTCTGCCGCGCGCGGTCGAACGAGATACGCCGCTTCGCTTCTGCCTGCGCTGCGACCGACACGTGCTGCTGCACGCCGGCGTAGATCGCCGCCGCGGTCGAAGGCTGAAAGGAGGGAAGTACGATCATCGAGAGCGCCGCAGGTGTGTACGGGCACTTCTCGCGAACGGAGCTGAAGCTGCGATGCACGCCGTCCGAGGCCATCTCCGCCATGATCGCGCAGTGGTGTTTGCCCGCTCTGCGGCAGCACGCCGGAAGGCTCGCTTCCGCAGCCGCTTCACCGAAGAACCCGGAAAAGACCGGGATCAACAGGAGCAGGAGCATCGGAATGGCAACAGCGCGGCGCATGACTCGCTTCGAGCATACACCACGCTGCTGTGCGATCCGTCTTCGGCCACTGCGCGTGGGGTGCGGAGTAGAAACGACTGCTGCCGCGAGGCAGCAGCCCGAGCATCAATCCTGCGAGTAGTAGCCCTGGCGCGTCTGCACGATCAGGTCCTTCTTCTTCGGCAGAAGCGTGATGCGGTGATAGCCACCGCCGGCGACAGTCTTATCCGGCGTGTAGCCGAGCACGTACTGGCTACGCAGCTCTTCGGCAATCTGGGAGTAGATGTCGTCGAAGTTCTCCTTCTTCTTTACCTCGAACATCCGTCCGCCGGTCTCGGCGCAGATCTGCTCCAGCACCTTCTTGCCGTCGACTGCCGGCTTCTCCTGGCGCTGTCCGCCACCACCGCCGCCCGGGTAACCTCCGCCGCCACCACCGGGATAGCCGCCACCACCACCCGGCCATCCACCGCCGCCGCCGGGCCAGCCCATGCCGCCGCCGCGATGACCTCCACCGGGGCCGCCACCGCTGTTATTGTGCTGCTCGCCCTTGAAGTACATCGCGTAGACCACGGTATCGGCGCGCTGCGCGGCTTCGATCGCCGTATGCAGCGTCTCCTTGCTGCCACGATCCTCTCCGTCCGTCAGTACGATCAGCGCCTTGCGGCCCTTCTCTTTCGCCATCAATTCGTCCGAGGCGAGATAGATCGCGTCATAAAGCATCGTGCCGCCGTTCGACATGCGGCGTCCGCGGTTGTTGCTGTTGTTGTCGCCGCTGTTCTGGTCCGGATCGTTGCTGTTCGGATCGTTGCTTCCCGATCCGCTGTTTGAGGAGCGGTCGAACTGCGGCGCAGCCAGATGATCGAGCGCGCGCTGCAGCGTATCGCGGTTCGATGTCGGATCGGCGAGCAGGTCCACCTCACGGTCGAACTGCACCAGGAAGGCCCGATCCTTGCTCTGCGTGAGCATCTGGTCGAGGAAGTGCTGGCTGGCGGTGCGCTCGTCGCTCAGCGCGTCACGCAGGCTCATGCTGGTGTCTACCAGCAGCCCCAGCGTCAGAGGAAGATTCTGATCCTGGTTGAAATACTTGATCGTCTGCGGATGATTGTCATCCTGCAGCGTGAAGTCGTCCTTGGTCAGATTCGGCACGATCTTGCCGTGCTTATCGCGCACCGTCACGGCCATCGATACCACATTCACATCGACATGCAGCGTCGTAGGCGCAGAGGCCTGCGACGCAGGACTTTGCGATGCGGGGCTCTGGCTTGCAGTGGAGGTCGCGGAGGTCGCAGGCTTCGCATCCTGCGCATAGGGCAGGGGAGTGGCCATCAACAGCATCAGGGAGCAGGCGGCAGCTTTCAGCGCAGTCATAAGCGATGGGTGTGGGCCGCTTCGGCACTCCTCGGCCCACGCATTAGACGAACGAACTCCGCTTCAGGCCGCAGCGTTACCATGGCATAGCGCTATTTCGCCGGGGTCACCCACGGCGCTGTGCCTTCTCCGATCAGCTTCTCCAGCTCCTGCTGGTCCTTGCTGGTGTCCATCGACTTCCAGAAACCGTGGTGCAGATAGGTGTAGAGCTGCTTCTCGGCGGCGAGCTTCGGCAGCACGTCCGATTCAAGGTTCGTTCCTGTCCAGTGCTCGGCCGCGGCCTTCTCAATGACGAAGAATCCTGCGTTGATCCAGTAATCGCGGATGACCGGCTTCTCCGAGAAGCGATCCACCTGGTTGTTCTCGTCGAAGTGCACGGTGCCATACTGCGAGCGCAGCGGTACGGCCGTCACCGTCGCTAGGCCGCCTTTTTCTTCGTGAAAGCGCAGCAGTGCCTGCAGATCCACGTTCCCGAGTCCGTCGCCATAGGTGGCGAAAAAACGGTCGCCCACAAGGTCGAAGCAGGCGCGGATGCGTTCGCCGGTATCGGCTTCGGCGCCTGTGTCCACAATGTCGATCTTCCAGTCCGGAAAGCGTCCTTCGAAGTAGTCGAAGAGCATTTCCTTGCGATGCCCGGCCGCCAGCACGAAGCGCCGCACGCCCTGCGCCGCGTAGATGTGCATCAGGTGCACCAGGATCGGCCGCCCGTTGATGGGCATCATCGGCTTGGGGAAATACTCGCTGAACGGATAAATACGCGAGCCCTTGCCCCCGCACAGGATCACCACCGCCAGATCGTTCGCTGCGTCGTGCTTCGTTTTTTCGTTCAAAGACTGCTGCTCCATCCCGCCATCACGAGCCGGCCCGCATGGCCGCCCGCACTTGAAAATGATCTAATAAACATCTTAGAGCCTGGCATCTCGCCGGCCCGTTTCATACAGAGACGCAGGCTGTGCGCGGGAGACGCACAACGGCTCTATCAAGGTCGAGGCAAGGAAGAGGTTCGTTTGGGTTTCTGGAAGGGTAAGCGCGTATTCGTGACCGGCGCCACCGGTCTCATGGGTGGATGGCTGGTCAAGGCCCTGTTGCGCGAGGAGGCCGAGGTCATCGCCCTGGTCCGCGATCAGGCGCCCCGCAGCATGCTGGTCAGCGAAGGCATCCTCTCGCAGCTCGCCATCGTTTCGGGCGATCTTGAATCGCTGCCAACCATGGTGCGCGCTATTGCCGAGTACGAGCCGCACACCGTCTTCCATCTCGCGGCGCAGCCGCTGGTCGGCGTGGCCAAGAAGGATCCCGTGGGCACCCTCCGCGCCAATGTCATGGGCACCTGGAACCTCCTCGAAGCCTGCCGTCTCGCGGGCGGTCAGTCGAATGTTGTCGTCGCGTCCTCGGATAAGGCCTACGGCTCGAGCGAGAACCTACCGTACCTCGAAACTCACCCGCTGCAGGGCCGCTATCCCTACGACGTTTCGAAGTCCTGCACCGATCTCGTCTCCCAGATGTACGCGGCCACCTACGGCCTGCGCACCGCCATCGCCCGCTGCGGCAATCTTTTTGGCGGTGGCGATCTGAACTTTAGCCGTACCATCCCCGGACTGGTGAAGGCCACGCTCGATGGCGAGCCTTTCGTCATCCGCAGTGACGGCAAGTTCGTCCGTGACTTCCTCTACGTCAAGGATGCCGCCGAATGCTACCTCGTCCTCGGCGAGCACCTGGCCTCAAACCCGGCGCTCAGCGGCGAGGCTTTCAACTTCTCGCTGGGCGAGCGACTGACCGTGCTCGACATCGTCGAGATGACCCTCGACATCATGGATCGCCGTGATCTCCAGCCGGTGATCCAGAACATCGCCAGCTCCGAGATCCGCGAGCAGTATCTCGACGCCTCAAAGGCCCGCCGCCTGCTCGGCTGGCAGCCGAAATATGACATGCCCGAGGCCATCCGCGAGACCGTGGATTGGTACCGCGAGCATTTTCAGGCGGCGAAGGACGCCCGCTAAGTCTCGGCTTCTTCTTAACACCTGAAAAGAGAGAACTTGTCATTCCAACCGGAGCGAGACGGCCATTCCGTCTCGCGTAGCGGAGGAACCTGCGGTTCTCTTGATAAGAGAGGATGTGAGCAGTCCAAGCTCTGCCTGGGGGCGGAACGACTTCTGGTTCCGACCGGGTACACCGTAGGCCCTTCCGCCTGCGGGCGGCTCCTGATTTCAGGCGGCGAAATCGCCTGATCCGCCGCGACTGGCGCTGCGCAACTCTTGAGCGCATACTACGTCTATAGGTGCGGATTCTTCCCGTTCCTCCTTCCGTACCTGTAGACGTATCGACGTACCAGGGAGCTGCCCATGCGACCTCTGCCTCTTCTCCATTGCCTGCCGGCATCTTTGGTGCTGGCCTCGCTGGCGCTCGCCGCGCCCGTGACTCTCTATGCCCGGCAGACGTCCACCCCAAGCGGAACCCAACCCGGCAGTTCCACAAGCCAGACAGGCACGTCTCAGACCCCAACCCAGACTCAGGGGCAGACCGGAACCTCCTCTACCGGAAGCTCTTCGCAGACCACCGGCTCCAACAGCTCCGGCCAGAATGCCCAGCAGCAGACGCCGCCGGTTCAGAATGCGCCGATCAAGAACACCCCGGTCGAGGCACCCACGAAACCTCCCGCCGATGCGGCTCCGGTGACGCCGGACGGCAACTCGACGTCTACCGGCCCCTCGGCTACCGACAAAGATAAGAAGACGGCCGATTCCGCCACTCCCGCGAGCGGCGACGTCGTCCCGATGCGGCAGGCGAATCCGGACGGCACCATGCCCGGTGTGAAATCGGGCAGCATCGAGGACGTCAATGCCGTCGGCACGCGCAACATCGGCGGCCGTGGCATGGGTAACTGGTATTCGACCGAGTCCGAAATCAAGATGGGCAAGTCCTATGCCATGGAGCTCGAGAAGAGCACGAAGTTCATCACCGATCCCGTTGTTACCGAGTATGTAAACCGCATCGGCCAGAACATCGTGAAGAACTCCGACTGCAAGGTGCCCTTCACCATCAAGGTCATCGATACGGACGAGATCAACGCCTTCGCCCTTCCCGGCGGCTTTTTCTATGTGAACTCCGGCCTGATCCTCGCAGCCGATGAGGAAGCCGAGCTGGCTGGCGTCATGGCTCACGAAATCGCTCACGTCTGCGCCCATCACGCCGCCCGCGAGATGACCCGCGCCAATTACGCGCAGATCGGCACCATTCCGCTCATCATGATCGGCGGCTGGACGGGCTACGGCATCTACGAAGCGGCGAATATCGCTATCCCGGTCACCTTCCTTGAGTTCTCCCGCGAATTCGAGGCGCAGGCCGACTATCTCGGCATCCAGTACATGTATCGCGCCGGATACGATCCGCAGGCCTTCATCACCTTCTTCGAAAAGATCCAGGACCTCGAGAAGCACAAGCCCGGAGCCGTCGCCAAGGTCTTCTCGGACCATCCGCAGACCCCGGATCGCATCGTCCACTCGCAGGAGGAGATTGCCACCATCCTGCCGGCGCGGGATGAGTACATGGTTACGACCTCGGAGTTCGACGATGTAAAGGCCCGTCTGGCCCGCATCGAGAACAAGCGCCGCCTGACGAATGGCAAGAACGGCCAGAAGCCGACGCTGCGCAAGGTCAGCAACAGCGATCCGAACTCAAGCTCAAGTGGCGACGACGAGCGCCCCACGCTCCATCGCCGCGACGATAGCGGTTCGGACAGCAGCTCCGGCTCCAGTACAGGTTCCAGCTCCGGCTCTGGCACCGGGTCCAGCACAGGCTCTGGCACCGGGTCCAGCACAGGCTCTGGTTCCGGCACCAGCACGACCCCCAGTTCCACGCCCAATAACCCCAGCCAGCAGCAGTAATGGTGCTTTCGTGGGTACGGCTTATGCTGCTTTCGTAACTGCCTAAGTTAGTACCTCACGAAAATGGACATTACTACTTACTGCTTGGGGCAGGGCCGGAATCGCCGTATGCTGGTGGCAGTTTCCGGCTTGAGTGCTCTTTGTGCCCGCAGCCGGTCTTATGAACCACGCGAGGCATCGTACTCACATGGCTACCAGTTCTATTGCCAACGGCAATCTTCCCGTTTCCCAGTCTGCTTCCTCTTCTGCCTCGGCGCCTCTCGTCTCGTGCGATGAGCGTCTCTTCCGCGATAACTTCAACCGCCTGCCCTTCGAAGTCGCGCACCGGTTTAACGGCCATCCCCTGTTCGAGCTTTCGCGTCTCGTGGAACTGGCGCAGGAGATCACCTCGCGCAACGACCCGCATCGTCCCCACGGTGACGCCTACTGCCTCATCGGCACACCGGGCCACGGGGACAAGGCGCTTGAAACCTCGAAGCCGATTCGGCAGGTCAGCGAGACCATCGAGCAGATCGAAAAGGCCAATGGCTGGATCATGCTCAACCACGTCGAGCGCAACCCCGCCTACCAGAAGATTCTTGAGGACGGCATCGCCGACGTGCTCCAGCTCACCGGCCGCCAGGTGAAGAACAAGATCAAGTGGTTTGAGTCGATCATCTTTGTCACCTCGCCCGGCCGCTCCACGCCGTATCACGTCGATCGCGAGTGCGCATGGCTGCTGCAGATCCGCGGCGACAAGGAGATTCACTTCTTTCCGCGCAGCAACAAGCAGGCTGTTCCCGATGAAGAGCTGGAGCGCTTCTGGGCTGTCGACAACCAGGCGGGTGTCTATAAGCCCGAACTGGAAGATCAGGCCATGGTCTTCATGATGAAGCCTGGCACCGGCACGCACATCCCGGTGAACACCGGCCACTGGCTCAAAAACGGCAGCGATATTTCCATTTCCATGAACCTGAACTTCGTCTTCCACGACCGGCTCTGGGGAAATATCTACAAGGCGAATCACATGCTCCGGCAGCGGGGTTTCCATCCCACGCCCCCGGGGCAGAATACCGTGAAGGATACGGTGAAGGGAGTGGCATGGTCTGCGTTGCGGCGCGTGAATGACACGCTCAAGAAGCGCCCCTATCAGCCCGACGTGGCCAAAGAGCAGAACGCGCGTATTTTCAAACAGATGGAAGGCCGCTGGTAAAGCAAAGCTGGAACAAATCTCGGGAATCAACAAAGGCCGGCATCGAAGGATGCCGGCCTTTGTATTCTTGTAAGCCGAGGCTCAGTCGCGGCCAGTTAGCACTTCTTGCACTTCGCCAGGATGGCCTGCTGCAGGCGTTCGCGCATGGTGTCCGGCAGTTCGTAGATCTCGTGCTTACGGTAGACCTCGATGGTTTTGCGCGTGGTGCTGAGCGTCACTTCGCAGTGTTCGCAACCGCGCAGATGCTCTTCCAGGTCGGCGCGCATCTCCACCGACACATGGTTGTCGATCAGGTCATCGAGCTGAGCCAGAAACTCGGAGCACGTCACTTTGCACCATCCTTACCGTTCTTGCGGAAGTAGCGGCTGAGCCGCTCCCGCAATTGAAGTCGCGCACGAAGGAGGCGTGACTTCACCGCCGGAATACTTAAACCCAGGGTCTCGGCCGTTTCCTCGGTCGAAAGCCCATCCACGTCGCGCAGGACGAAGACTACCCGGAATCCCGGGGGAAGTCCCTGAATCGTCTTGCGAAGAATCTCTGCCATCTCCGACTGCCCATACTGCGCCTCCGGATCCGGACTCCAGTCGGCCAGATCGCGTGGCATGGAGCCTTCGTCCGTCTCCACGTCCTCGTCGATCGAGACCATCTTGCCTGTTCGCCGTTTGCGAAGCCGCATCAGCGACTCGTTCACGGCGATACGCACCAGCCAGGTATAAAACTTCGAGTTCCCCTGGAACTGGTCCAGCTTCTCGTAGGCCTTTAGAAACGCATCCTGGACAACGTCCTCTGCGTCTTCGCGGTTCTGGGTAATGTGCTGCGCGATCCGGAAGACCTGGCGGTCGTACTGACGCACCAGCTTTTCGAATGCCTGCACATCGCCCGCGCGCGCCCGTTCGACCAGCAGAACGTCCGGGTGAATCTCTTCCGTGCCTTGTGTTTGGATCGTTGCCATGCGAGATAGTTGCAGAAATTCAACAGGAGGGGAAACGTTCCCGGCTCCTTGAACTCCTTCCCGTCATCCTAAACCCCCGGTATGGTTCACGGCAAAGGGGTTGCGGAGGATCTCCCGTCTGACGGATGCGATACAGGGCCGGGAACGGTTATCCTCCCGGATGCGTATTCCGAATGCGTATTGGGGTGCATACCGTAGAACGCGACTCCCGGGAACCGGAAGGCCGCAGAGGTGATCATGAGGAGCTTTCGTTGCCAATGGTTTGCGGCTTTGGCCGCCTGCTTGTCGCTGTCTGTCGCGGGAACGGTGACTGCCCACGCCCAGTCGTCCGACCTCGTACTGAAGGGAGCCCGCGTCTATGTGGACCCGCAGGCGGCTCCCATCGATAACGCGGTTGTCGTGATTCGCGACGGCCACATCGCTGCCGCCGGTACGGCCATCCCCGTTCCTGCCGGAGCCCGCGTGCTCGACTGCACCGGAAAGGTGGTCGTCGCGGGCTTCTGGAACAGTCATGTCCATTTCGAGAATGGCTGGGACGATGCCGCTCACGCTCCTGCTGCACAGCTCGAAGGGCATCTGCAGCAGATGCTTACCCGCTGGGGATTCACCACCGTCTGGGATCTCGGTTCGGTCCCCGAAAACACGCTCGCCCTGCGCGGAAGGATCGAGTCCGGCGAAGTTCCGGGGCCGCAGATCCTCATGGCCGGCGACATCTTTCCGCTGCACGGGCATCCCGCGTATCTGCCGGATAGTCTCCAGTTGCCGGAGGCCGCAACGCCCGAACAGGCAACCGGCATGGCCCAGCGCTACCTCGCCATACCTCTCGACGGCATCAAGCTCTTCACCGGCGCTTACATGGGCGACAAGCCGGTCATCAATATGCCCGAGCCGATCGTCGCGGCTGCCGTCGGCGTAGCCCACGCGCAGCACAAGCCCGTTTTTGCCCATCCGCAGAATTATGCGGGCGTCGACAACGCGCTGGAGGGTGGCGTCGACATTCTCGCCCACACGATTCCCACGGAGAACGGATTCACCCCTGCGGAACTGGCGCGGATGAAGCAGCAGCATTCGGCGCTGACACCTACCCTGACTCTGTGGACGACCGTCGTGACCAATCCCACGATCTCTGCGCATCTGGTCGACTCCGGCGTGGCTGAGCTCAAAGCCTGGGCACAGGCCGGTGGCGTCGTGCTCTTCGGCACCGACGTCGGCTTTCAGTCGGTCTACGACACCACGCAGGAGGTACAGTTCATGGGACGCGCCCTTAGCTGGCGTGAGGTTTTCGCCTCGCTCACCACCGCGCCCAGCGACTACTTCCACCAAGCGCAGAAGGGACGAATCACGCCGGGAAGCATCGCCGATCTCGTCATCCTCGACGGCGATCCGGCGCAGGATGTCGCGAACCTGGCCCGGGTCCACGCGACCATCCGGGGAGGGAAGATGATTTACGAGACGTCGCCTGCACGCTGACTGCCGTCTCAATTGCCCGTCCGCGTGACCTCCGGCTACACTGAACTTTCGTTTGCGGCGATCTTCGCAGCCGCTTCGGTTGGTAGCAGTACGGAAAGGGCAGGAACACGATGTTAGTCGTCATGAAAGCGCAGGCTACGCCGGAGGAAGTCCAGGCTGTCTGCGATCAGATCACCCGCCTCGGATTCCGGGCGCATCCTCTGCCCGGCGCACAACGCACCGCCATCGGCATCACCGGCAACAAGGGACAGGTCGAGGCCGGCAGCCTCGAAGAGCTCTCCGGTGTCGCCGAGGTGATTGCCGTCTCGAAGCCCTACAAGCTGGTCAGCCGCGATGTGAAGGAAGAGAACACCGTCATCACCTTCCCCGGCACGAATGCCACCATCGGTGGCCGTGACCTCGCCGTGATCGCCGGGCCGTGCTCGGTCGAGTCGCGCGAACAGGTCTTTGCCGCCGCCGAGCAGATCGCCAAGGCCGGTGGCCAGTTCTTCCGCGGAGGCGCTTTTAAACCAAGAACTTCGCCCTATGCCTTTCAGGGATTAGGTGAAGAAGCTCTGAAGCTGCTTGCCGAGGTCCGGCAGGAGTTTGGCCTGCGTATCGTGACCGAGGCCATCGACTCCGAAGCCCTCGAACTGGTCGACCATTATGCGGACGTGATCCAGATCGGCGCCCGCAACATGCAGAACTACTCGTTGCTGAAGGCCGCCGGCCGCAAGCGCAAGCCGGTGCTGCTGAAGCGCGGCCTCGCTGCGACGCTCGAAGAGTTCCTCATGGCCGCCGAATACGTCATGAGCGAGGGCAACTACCAGGTCATCCTCTGCGAACGTGGTGTCCGCACCTTTGCCGACCACACCCGCAACACGCTTGACCTCAGCATTGTGCCGGCCGTGCAGCGGCTGAGCCATCTGCCCATCATTGTCGATCCCAGCCATGGCACCGGCAAGCGCAACAAGGTTCTGCCGCTTGCCCGGGCCGCGGTCGCAGTCGGCGCGGACGGTCTCATGGTCGAAGTCCATCATTCGCCCGACAAGGCGCTCTCGGACGGCGCGCAATCCATCTATCCCGCTCAGTTCGAGCAGTTGATGGACGAATGCAGCCAGATCGCCAATGTCGTGCACCGCAACATCCCACGCGGCATTCAAATTACGGAGCCCGCCGCTGCCCGCTAGTCATCCTATGAAGAATTTCGCAGGGCGGCCCCTCGTGAGCCGCCTTTGCCTTATGGCGATCGCCCCGCTGTCTCTGGCCCCGCTTTTTCTGGCCGGATGCACCCGCAACCACTTTCCCCAGTATCCGCCGGACTACCGCGAGTACGCCTATGTCACCAACGGCGGCTCGAACACCGTTTCGGTGCTCGACCTCGTGAACCTGCGTCAGGACCGCGTACTTCAGGTTGGGCAGGAGCCGACCGGCGTTGCTGCCAGTCCGACGCGCAACGAGGTCTACGTCGTCAATGCCGGCCCGGCCAACGGCAACGGCTCGCTCAGCGTAATCGATGCCGAAAAGAACAAGGTCGCCTCGACGATCGCGCTGCACAAGCGTCCGTACTTCATCGATGTGTCACGCGACGGCAAGCTCGGTTACGTCGCCAACTCCGGATCGAATACCGTCTCCGTCATCGACCTTGAGAAGAAGAAGGAGATCGGCGTCGTCGGCGTCGGGGAAGCCCCGGGACTGGCGAAGATCTCGCCAGATGGGAAGTCGCTCGTGGTCACCAACCGCGACGGCGGCAGCGTCTCCATCGTCGATCCGGTGAAGATGCGCGTCCGCGCCGTCTACTCCGGATGCCCGCAGGCTACGGACGCGGTGATCCTGCCCGACTCCTCGAAGGCCTTCATCGCCTGCTCGGGCGGACACCAGGTGATGTCGGTGGGCCTCGCGCGCCCGGATAGCCCGAATGAGGACGAGCACGCCGACCGCATGCTGGCGCTCCTCGATGTAGGCAAGTCTCCGGTGCATCTCGCAATGAAGCCGGACGGCGGCGAGATCTTCGTCTCGAACTTCGACAGCGACTCTATCTCTGAGATCGCCACCGGCACGAATGAGGTTGGAGGCGCCTACCTCGTCGGTGCGCATCCGGCGAACGCCATCGTGAGTGCGGACAACTCGCTGCTCTGGATCAGCGACTTCAATGCAGACTCGATCGGAGCCTACTCGATCGACGATGGCCGTCTGCTCAAGCCGCCTGTCCGGGTGGGGGGCGGTCCTGATGCGCTGGCTTTCTCGGATGACGGTTTCCTGCTGCTCGCAGCCGATGCCCATTCCGGCGATGTCTCCGTCGTGCGCACGCAGAGCTACGCCTCGAACGGCTCCATCCGCATCGGTACACTCTTCACCATGTTGCCGGCGGGCCAGCAGCCCAATGGCATCGCCGTGAAGTCATTCCACGTCCGCTAGTTTCTCCCGTCCCTTATGCAAGCCTGGCTCTGGGCTTGCATAAGCGGCACCGGCCGCGACATCCTCTCTGTGAATCTCTCCTGAAAATCCTGAAAGCCCCGCATCCTTACGATTCCGGCCGGAATCACAGGCGATAGCGCCGCGCTCGTGCGCGTGGCCGCATGCGCACCCTTCTCGTGTGACGATCGTCACGTCGCCCCGAAATCTCATTGCGTAGCATCAAACCCATTAGGCCCAGTTCCTAAGGAGATTCTTGATGGCTTCCACTGAAACGCCGACCGTGGGGCTGCAGCAGCAGCCTCTATCCCCCGAACTTCTGCGCAAAATGGACGCCTACTGGCGCGCGGCGAATTATCTTTCCGTCGGCCAGATCTATCTCAAAGACAACCCGATGCTGGATCGTCCCCTCACGGTCGATGACACCAAGCCTCGCCTGCTCGGCCACTGGGGAACCACCCCCGGCCTCAATTTTCTGTATGTCCATCTGAACCGCATCATCTGTGAGCGCCGCCAGAAGATGCTGTACATCATCGGTCCCGGTCACGGCGGCCCCGGTCTTACGGCGAACACCTATCTCGAAGGCTCCTACACCGAGCTTTATCCGAACATCGAGCGCGACAGCGACGGCATCAAGCGCCTCTTTCGCCAGTTCTCCTGGCCGTATGGAGTGCCCAGCCACGTCGCACCGGAGACGCCCGGCTCCATCCATGAGGGCGGTGAGCTCGGCTACTCGCTGGTGCATGCCTATGGCGCGGCCTTCGACAACCCCGACCTCATCGTGCCCTGTATCGTCGGTGACGGCGAATCCGAGACCGGACCGCTGGCTACCAGCTGGCACTCGAACAAGTTCCTCAACCCGATCACCGATGGCGCAGTCCTGCCGATCCTGCACCTGAACGGCTTCAAGATCGCGAACCCGACGGTCCTCGCCCGTATTCCGGAAAGCGAGCTGGAGTCGCTCTTCCGCGGCTATGGTTACAAGCCCTTTTTCATCACCGGTCACGATCCGGAGACGATGCACCAGCAGATGGCGGCGCTGATGGATGTGGTCTTCGATGAGATCAAGGCCATCCAGAAGAACGCGCGCGACAACAACGACGCGACCCGCCCGATCTGGCCGATGATCGTGATGCGCACCCCCAAGGGCTGGACCGGCCCGAAGTTCGTCGACGGCAAGCCGGTGGAAGGCACCTGGCGTGCCCATCAGGTGCCGCTGGCCGACGTCCGCGACACGCCCGAGCACCTGAAGCAGCTCGAGGACTGGATGCGGAGCTATCGTCCGGAAGAGCTCTTCGACGAGAAGGGCACCTTCAAGGCCGAGTACGCCGACATCGCCCCCAAGGGCGAACTGCGCATGGGCATGAGCCCGCATGCTAACGGTGGCCTGCTCCTCCAGCCGCTGCGCCTGCCGGATTTCTGCGACTACGAGGTGAAGTTCCCGACGCCCGGCGCCGTGGATGTCGAAGCGACGAAGGTGCTCGGCGACTACCTCCGCGATGTGATGAAGTCGAACATCGCGCACGCCAACTTCCGCGTCTTCGGCCCGGATGAAACCGCCTCGAACCGCCTGCAGGACATCTACCAGGAGACCGGCAAGCGCTGGATCGCCGAGACCGAGGAGGTCGACGAGAACCTCACACCCACCGGCCGCGTGATGGAAGTACTCAGCGAGCACATGTGCCAGGGCTGGCTCGAGGGCTATTTGCTCACCGGCCGCCACGGCTTCTTCTCTTGCTATGAGGCCTTCATCCACATCATCGACTCGATGTTTAACCAGCACGCGAAGTGGCTGAAGGTGACGCGTCATATCCCGTGGCGCAAGCCCATCGCGTCGCTCAACTACCTGCTCTCCTCGCACGTCTGGCGGCAGGATCACAACGGCTTCAGCCACCAGGATCCCGGCTTTATCGATCATGTGGCCAGCAAGAAGGCCGATGTGGTGCGCATCTATCTTCCGCCCGATGCGAACACGCTGCTCTCGGTCGCCGATCACTGCCTGCGCAGCCGGAACTACGTTAACCTGATCATCGCCGGCAAGCAGCCCGCTCCGGTCTGGATGAAGATGGACGACGCCATCCGCCACTGCACGGTGGGCGCTGGCATCTGGCACTGGGCTTCGAACGACGGCGAAGGCGATCCCGATGTGGTGATGGCCTGCGCCGGCGATGTGCCGACGCTTGAGACGCTGGCCGCGGTCAGCATCCTGAAGCAGCGCATTCCGGGGCTGAAGATCCGAGTGGTCAACGTCGTCGATCTGATGTGCCTGCAGCCCACCACCGAGCATCCGCACGGCCTGCCGGATGAGGATTTCGACCGCCTGTTCACCAAGGACAAGCCGGTGGTCTTCGCCTACCACGGCTATCCCCAGCTCATCCACACGCTCACGTACCGCCGCACGAACCACAACAATATCCATGTGCGCGGCTACAAGGAAGAGGGCACGACCACCACGCCCTTCGACATGTGCGTGCTGAATGACCTCGACCGCTTCCGCCTGGTGCTGGATGTGGTGTTGCGGACGCCGAGCCTGGCGCACCTGCGCGAGGACACCACGCTGTGGTTTACCGCCAAGCGGCAGGAGCACAAGCTGTACGTTTCTCAGTACGGGGAGGATATGCCCGAGGTCCGCAACTGGCGCTGGAGTGGGGATTCGCACGCCGCTGCCAGCCTGGATACGGGTGGGGACAACGCATGAGCGGCGTCCCTATCCTTTCTATCAACAGCGGCTCCTCCACTCTGAAGTTTGGTCTCTTTTCGCCGGAAAATGGCGAGGAGAGACCGCTGCTTCGCGGTTCGGCCGAAGGCATCGGAAAATCCGGAGGCAAGCTCGAAGTCTTCGATCCCGAAGGGAAGTCGCTCTTTCACGAAGAGAGCGTCTACGCTTCGCAGCAGGAAGCCCTCGACCATCTCACCAAGGCGCTCGACAGCCTGCATGAGCCGCGTCCCGGCGCTGTAGGGCATCGCTTCGTCCACGGCGGTTCAAAGCTGCGCGATCATGCGGTGATCGACGACGAGGTGCTGAAGACACTCGAAGAGGCGGTGCACTTCGCCCCACTCCATATTCCTACGGCGCTCGAACTGATCCGTGCGGCGCAATCCGTCTATCCCGATATCCCTCAGATTGCCTGCTTCGATACGGCCTTTCATCGCACGATGCCGGAGGAAGCCTGCCATTATCCTCTGCCGAAGAAATTCGTCGACGAAGGCGTCCATCGCTACGGCTTTCATGGACTTTCGTATGCCTCGATCGTGCATAAGCTCAGCTCATCGCTGAAGCCGCGCACGGTGATCGCGCACCTCGGCAACGGCGCCAGCCTCTGTGCCGTGCAGGACGGCAAATCCATCGACACCAGCATGGGGCTTACGCCGACCGGCGGCATCCCCATGGGCACGCGCACCGGCGATCTCGATCCCGGCGTGCTGCTCTACCTGATGCGGGTGCATCATCTCGACGACGAGGCACTCGAGGATCTGCTGAACCATGACTCCGGCCTGCTCGCCCTGGGCGGAGCCAGCGATATGCGGAAGCTCGACGAAGCCTCGGGCAAGGGAAGCAGTGAGGCTGCGCTGGCGATCGAGATTTTTTGCCGCGCCGTGGCCCGTACCGTGGCGGCGTTCGCTGTCTCGCTCGGAGGTCTCGATCAGCTGATCTTCGCTGGAGGGATCGGTGAGCACAGTGATTCGGTTCGCGCGAACGTCGGAGCAAAGCTCGCGCTGCTCGGTGTGCAGATCGACGACGCACGGAACAAAGCCGCGGCAGAGGTCATCTCGTCCGGGCCTGTCGAAGTCCGTATTGTAGGCAGCCAGGAAGAGGCGCAGATCGCACGCGAGGTGCGCCGGCTCTTGTAGGCTGCGATGCTCGGCAGGTCGCTCGTTGGGTTAGCGCCCAAACGAGCGCATCTGCCGGACCAGCCCTTCGAGCGTTCGTTCCGGCTTCGCGTCCGGCGCGAGGGTTACACCCATCTTTGCCGTCATCTGGCGCGCCAGCCGGTCCGCGAGATTGGCTCTCGTCTCCAGATCCATATCGAGAATGCGGGCGAAGAAGCGCTCCATCACCATCAGATCGTCTGGGGAGAGCCGCGCGACTGCATCCGCGGGGAAGTCCGTATCCGTTGCAGCGAGACCCGGCGCCGCAAAGTTCGGGGTCTCAACCGGTGGCGTGAACAGGGCAGCGGTGAGCGTGCGCGATCCGGTGCCTCCCCATAGCGGTTCCTCGGTGCGCCGCTCATGGACCACGAGAGTACCTGCGGCCAGGTCGCCAAGGCGCTTGTGCTGGCGATTCGAGATCATCGAGATGACTCCGACCAGGTACATTCCCGGCAGCAAGTCGACGATCCGGATCAGATTGCGCGCCAGCGATTCGAAGAAGGTGATCTGTCGTCCCGAATCCTGGATCACGCGCAGCTTGAAGAGCCGCTTGCCGGGCGTCTGCCCGTTCCAGAAAGATTCGAAAAGCGCGAAGTATCCCCAGTACATCAGGAAATGCACGACGATAAGGAACGCGATCGTCCACTTTTCGGCGTTGTGCGATACCTGCGCAGCGGATGTCTTGGGCGCGGCGGAGGCGATCAGCACAAGGACCAGGAAGAGCAAGAGGTAGGCTACGGCCTGGATTACGCAGTCCGCGAAGAGCGCAAGAAAGCGGCTGCCCACGCCCGCCACCGGAAAGCGCAGCGATACCTGCTCCGGAGTGTCGATCGTCAGCAGGTCCGCAGCCAGGGCGGACTCGGCGGGGTAGCGTTCAGCAAATGCCATCAGTCGAGTTGTAACCGAAGGCGCGGCCTGCTGTCTCGAAAAACCCGCCGGACTGCTATGCTGATCGCATCCGCGAGAGCCGTTTCCGTCCCGCAATGCACGCATGATCTCCAATCACTGGATCGAACAACGGCAGGGTTCCTGGTCCCGGCTTGAAAGCCTCACCCGGCAGGTGGAAACCTCGGGCATTCGCACGTTGCCGCCTTCGGAGCTGCGCGAATTCGGGCTTCTCTACCGGCAGGTCGCCTCCGATCTTTCCGCCGTGCGCTCCGACCGCGCCGCCGCCGCGCTCGAAGACCATCTCAACGGCCTGCTCAGCCGCGCGCATAATCGCATCTACACCGGCCGCAGGACGGGATTCGGCTCCATCTTCCGCTTCCTGGCCTTCGATTATCCGAGAATCTTCCGCCGGCTCTTTCCGTGGGTCGCGGCCGCTACGCTGATCTTTCTGGCCGGCGTGGTGCTGGGCACACTGCTCACGCTGGCGCGGCCTGCGTTCATGCGCACCATGCTCGGTCCGCAGATGCTCGAGACTATCGCGCAGCATCGTATGTGGACCCAGTCCATCGTCTCGATGAAGCCGCAGGCCTCGAGTGCCATCCTCACCAACAACATCAGTGTCGCCTTCATGGCCTTCGCGGGGGGCATCGTCGGGACGCTCGGCAGCATCTGGCTGCTCTTCCAGAACGGCCTGCAATTCGGCGTCATCAGCACCGCTTGCTCGCAGGCGCACATGGCTCTCGACCTCTTCAGCTTTGTCGCGGCGCATGGCTCGCTGGAGCTGCCCAGCATTTTCATCGCCGGAGGCGCGGGTTTGCGCCTGGGCGCGGCTCTGCTGTTTCCCGGGATGCTCTCACGCCGCGATGCGCTGGCCGAGGGCGGCAGGGAGGCGATCCGCCTGCTCTCCGGTGTGGTGCCGCTGCTGGTCGTCGCCGGCATGCTCGAAGGCTTTCTCTCACCCTCGGGAGCTCCGGTCGCAGTCAAGTTCACGGTCGGTGCCGCACTCTTCAGTCTGCTCTGCTTCTGGCTCGCTGAGGGAGGACGCACTCGCGTTCACTCCGGCAGCAGCAGAGAATAGCCTTCGCTCGCGGTCAGCGGTGGCCGGGTCTGCCGCGCCTGCTTTCCTCGAATGGCCTGCCACGCCAGCCGGTTATCCGCATAGACACGCCACTCCGCGATCCGGCCCGAGTGAACGATCGCCTGCCATGCGGACGGCGATCGCCAGCGATGAGCCTTGTCCCACTCCCCGCCGATCATCGGCGTGCCCATGGCCAGGCCCGTGATCATGGCGAAACTACCGCTCGCGAAGGATTGCTCCACCTCGATCGAATAATCCGGAAACCATGCGAAATAGGCACGGAGGCTGCGCAACAACGGTTTGCGGCCGGGCATACGGCTGCCCTCCGCATCGATAAACAAGAAGTCTTCAGTGGTGAGTGCTTCAAAGCACGAAAGATCGTGGCGATTGATCATGTCAATGAATTCGAGCGCAATATCGGCAGGCGTAATCTTCATGGGGAAGGGCCTGGAGCCAGCATGGCACGGGATCGCCACAAAGAGCGGCAAAGAAAATGGCGTAGGACTGACCAAGGTCATGCGCCATTTTCGAAATGAAATTCGTAGCTATGGCGTCTCGGGCAGTTTGTAGGCCACCTGGATATAGTGCCGCGCCTCGTTCAGCGCTCCGGCGGTGTTGTCGTTGGTCTGGATCGCCTGCCGGTACTCGGTGATGGCGCGATCGCGCTGCCCGGTGATGTCGAAGATCTTGCCGATCTGCACATGGCTCCAGACCTCGGTCCACTTGGGATCGCCGTCTCCGCGCAGGCAGTCGCGGTAAGAGTTCACCGCGGACTGGAAGTTGTGCTGGTTGAAGAAAACCTCGGCAATGCGATAGCTGGCGAGCGAGCTCTGCGGGTTCGCCTCGAGCGCCTTGTGCAGCTCTGCGAGTCCGCCGGCCGTGTCTCCCTGCGCGATCAGCTGCTGGCCCTTGAGAATCGACACCCGCACCTGCATGTCCGGCGTCGTCTTCAGCACCCAGTTATCCGGATCGATCCGCACTTTGCGCGGCCGTCCGAAGGTGTCCACTACGTACTGCGAATCGGTGCCGACGACGTTGATTTTCTTCGTCTCGGTCTTGCCCTCGGTTTCGATTTCGAGGGTGACGGGCATATTGAAGAGATCGAGGTCCTGCTGGATTTCGCCGATGGTGCGGAAGCCGCGGTTGTTGCCCAGCCGGTAGATGGCGTACTTGTCGGTGAAGTTCGGCGCGCCGGTGCCATCCAGCCACTGCGCGAAGAAGGGCGTCAGCTGCTGCTGCGACTGCGCCTCGGCGACTTTCTCGAAGTCGGTGGTGCGGATGCTCTTGTCGGTGTACTGCGAAAGCGTCGCCCGCAGGATCTTGCTGAAGCTGTCATCGCCGACCATGCCCCGCAGCATGTGGTAGACCATGCCGCCCTTGTCGAGGGTCATCGACTGGAACTCCGGCGAGAAAACGTTCAAGCGCCCCGCGCTGGTAAGCGGGATCGTGTCATAAGCTAGCGCCGCTGCTTCCACGTCGAAGATAGCCGTGTTCATCGCGGAGCGCCCGGCGGCGTCTTCGAGGTAGAGCAGTTCGCCATAGCGGGCCATGCCATTGGTGATCCACTCGTCGTTCATCGTGGCCGGGCTGATCTCGCTGCCCCACCACTGGTGGGCAATGGTGTTGGCCAGCAGGCGGTAATCGCCCTTGCCGCCGATGCGATTGCCCGCGACCGCCGCGATCTCCGGAGCCCAGAAGACCGGCACCGTGTCGTTCGGCAGCTCGACCACGTTGATCTGGTTCGACTCCGGCAGACCGAAGGCCGAGGTAAAGAAGGCGAAGACCCGAAGCGTCTCCTGGGCGTAATCCTCGGCTGCGGCCTTGTGGGCTTCAGTCGTATAGATGTGGATATTTGGCGCGGGCGAAACTGCCTTCTCGAACTTGCCGGCGATGATCGTGCCGGGGAAGCCTGGCTTTTCCCAGTCGAAGTCGTACTCCGTCTCGCCGCCGTCGACGGGCTTGCCCTCGCCCTGTCGCCCACTGCCGACAACGGCGTAGCCCGTAGGCACCTTTACATGGATAGCCGCGGTGAAGCGGTCAGTCTGGTAGCCGGCCATCGGGAACCAGCGCCCGGCATAAAGCAGGTAGGTGATCGGGTCGCCGATGTAGGCCAGCTTCAGCCCTTCTACCGGTCCGCCCGCGTCGTTTTCGAGCGATCCCCCGTAGGTGAAGGTCCAGGTATAGCTCTTGCCCTGTTCGAGAGGTGTAGCCGGGGTAATCCGCAGCGATGATTCGGCGCCGCGCTCGCCGCTCAGGGGAATGTTGGTCGAGTCGGTGACCTTTTCGACACGGAGCGCGCCGTGCAGGTCGAAGATCGCCGTATCTACCGGGGCGAGCGCTTTAAAGGTCACCTTCGCTATCGCCGTCAGGCTATGCTCCGCGGGATGGAGCTCGACGTCGATGGTGTATCCGGTTACGTCGATGGTCTGTTTTTCCGCCGCCCATGCGCCCGGCCCGAAAGCCAGGGCTCCGGCGACGGCTACCGCCGCGATACCCCAACGGCTCCGCCGTCCACTCCGGACAATTGCGGCCAACACGCTCTGAGTCTTCTCACCGACCTGCCCGAAAATTGAAGCGCTCAATTCAGTGTCCCGGCTGCTTCCCCTGCAGCATCTGGCTGGTCACGCGAGCCACGCGATCGACTGCCGTTGCTTCCTCTTGCCCTTCGGCCTTGAGCATATCCGATATCGCCCTGAGCCCGCTGAGCATCTGCTCTCTCTCGCTTCCATCCCGCAACAACGGTTCCAGCAGGGAAGCGGCCCGCTCCGCCGTAAAGTCGTTCTGGATCAGCTCCGGAACCAGTCGGCGCTCGGCAATCAGGTTCACCATCGCCACGTGCGGCACATCCACCACCCGCTTCGCCACTGCATAGGTCAACGGCGAAACCTTATAGACCACGAGGAACGGATTGCCGATCAGTGCCGCTTCCACCGTCGCGGTGCCGCTCGCCACCAGGCTTGCGCGCGCGTGCAGCAGCGTCCCCCGTGCGTCATCCGTTACCGCGACTTTCGCCTCTACCGGCACAGAAGCCAGAATCTCCTGCACCGTTGCCTTGTGCTTTGCTGTCAGGGTCGGAGCCAGCGGCAGCATGAACTCATATTGGCCCTGCCTGCTCAGAAGTGATGCCGTACGCAGCATCTCCGGCAGGTTCAGGCGAATTTCCTTGCCGCGGCTGCCCGGCAGCAGCCCGATCCACTGCTTCGTGGGGTCCAAACCCCAGCGCGATGCGAAAGTCTCTCGCGTGACCGTGGGCCGTGGAATTTCCGCCAGCGGATGCCCGACAAACTGCGCCTCGACGCCGCGTTCGCGATAGAAGGTCTCTTCAAAGGGGAAGATCACCAGCATCCGGTCGACATAGCGCTGCACCTCGCGGATGCGGTACTTCTTCCACGCCCACAGCTGTGGCGAGACGAAGTAAATCACCGGCACGCCGGCGCGCTTCAGGTGTTTTGCCAGTGAGAGGTTGACGTCGGGGAAGTCGATCAGCACGGCGGCGTCCGGCTGTTCCGCCCGGATCGATGCTTTGAGCCGCCGGTATTCGCCATAAATGCGGGGCATGTGCCGGATCACCTCGGTGATGCCCATAACGGCGACGTCTTCGGCCTTCACAATCCGCCGGAAGCCGAGGGCTTCCATCCGCTGGCCGCCGAGACCGAAGAATTCCGCCCCGGGCACCAGCTTCCGGATTGCCGGGATCAGCAGCATGCCGTAATGTTCGCCGCTTGCCTCGCCGGCCGAGACAAAGATCTTAGGTCTGCCGCTCATTTCCATCCGTACCCATCTTTCGTGTCCGGTTGTCCGCTGCACACCACGAGCTTGAGCGGAGCTGCCGAGGGCAGCCCCGCCGTTCGCGGTTAGCTGTCTTTGCGGTAGAGCAGATCCCGGATCGCCTTCCGGCGCTCCGCATTGATCTCGCTCACATTGTCGAGCGCGTCTGAAGCCGTTGTGCCGCCCTGAGCCTCTGGTTCGTCATTCACGCTGCAGTCCCAGCAGCGGTTGGCGAAGCCCGGCTTATCCGGCCTCAGTTCGAACTCTTCTCCGCACACGATGCATGTCTTGATTGGAAATGGCATTGCCCCTCTATTTTATGACTCTTCGAGGCTGCGTAACAGGCTCCGGCGCCCGGCCTTTTATACTGTGGGAAAAGCCCAGGAACAGGTTGGCAGCGACGCGCGGCCGGCAGTTCGCAGGAGAGATCACCATGGCTGCACTCATCGACGCCATCGACGTTAAGCGCAAGGGATTTTTCGAGATCGAAGGCACGCCCTTCGTCTGCCTCGACGTCGAAATTTCCACCCCCACCGCCCGCGGCGGTCAGACCCTGGTCCGCATCAAGATGCGGAACCTCCTCACCCAGGCTGTCTTTGATAAGACCTTCAAAGCCGGCGAAAAGTTCAAGGAGCCCGATCTCGAGGTCGTTCCCTCATCGTTCCTCTATTCGGACGGCGAAGGTTCCCACTTCCTCGACCAGGAGACCTTCGAAACCCACACGCTGAACGAGTCGATGATCGGCAATGCCAGCGACTATCTGCTCGAAGGGCTGATCGTAAAGGTTCACAAATTTAATGGAAACCCCATTGGCCTCGAACTGCCCCAGTACGTCGAGCTCACCGTCACCTATGCCGAGCCCGGCGCCAAGGGCAACTCGGCCAGCGGTTCGGTAACCAAGAACGTCAAGGTCGAGACCGGCATCGAAGTCGCGGTTCCGCTCTTCATCAAGGAAGGCGACAAGGTTCGCGTCGCAACCGAAAACGGCGAGTTTAACGGCCGGGCGTAAACTGGTGAGCGCTTCCGGGAAAGGCGCAGGTAGTGGGTCAGTTTGAAAAACGCGGGTATTGCGTCTGATAGAGCGCCAGCGCATCATTAAGGCATGGATATAAACACTCTGGCCAAATCCATCGTCGATCAGGCGATAGGAGAAAAGCCAAGTAAGAGAAAAGCGGAGAAGGCGATAAGGCGAGGAGCCGCGCGGGCTGAATCTTTAACACCAAAACGGCGTGCCGAGATTGCGAAAAAGGCTGCGGAAAAACGGTGGGAAAGTGGTAAAATACGTGAGGGCAGCTGAGTATTCCTCGTAGGCTACCCATCACGGTTGAGGCCATAGGATTTTCACCCTATGGTGGTATTTCGATAGTGATTACCACTCCAAACATGCGAATGGTAATTACGCATGAACGGCGAGAGCACTGACCACGGTGCATGGCTACTCTCTCCCTTCTTGTAGGATTCGCCCTAGCTCCCTTAAAGCTGGGGCGTTTTCGTCTTACGACAAAAAATTAAGAGTCTTCGTCCTCCCCATTATCGACATCGATATAGGGATTTTCATCTTCGTAAGACTCGATCATCTCTAAAAGTTTCATCGTAAACTTGCGGTCATCCGAAGCCATTTGAAACAGATCTTTTTCCGTTTTAAGCAATAGCTTTGACCCGTCGGACAGAACAATCTCACGCACAGATCCTCCAGCAGAGAGGATAGGTAGTGTGCTAGATATGTTAGCTGTAGCGGCTGGAGACTTTACGGACCGCTGCCCGGCTGTTCCGTTCGGGACTCGCTTTCTGCGCGCCCCAGATAAACTGCCTTTCTTTAGCAAGAGAGGGGATAGCGGTATCCCAGACCATCTTGCGGCCTGAAGAAAGAAGCTAGCGGCCTTTCTATGCGTTTCTCCATCCTGCCCAAATTTTCTGAGTTCCGCGTCGAAACTAGCCGGGGTAGCTTTTGTCAGATCGAGCGAAGTCAACTGTCCATAAGCCTCACGCATTACCGGCTGAAAGGCCTTGCCCCGCTGCTCAGCAGGGGTATGCGCTAGAGTGCGTAACGCTTCGGTCACCGTTCCGTCATCCTCAATGAGCCGCAAAAACTTCAGCGCACCGATCAACTGACTTTTGATCCCACCCGAGTAGCTAGGCCACATAGAAGTATCAATGCGGTCAGGTAGGAACGATCCAAAGCTATCAAGCACCACGATGAAGGTCTTAAAGGGAACATACGCAGGTGTAAGGGGTTTCGACTCCGGCATGGGAGGCCTCCTCTAAGATAAGGACAGATTACACCTGTTTAGTGCAAATCGGGCAAAAATAATTTGCCTCAATGGACTTTTTTTTGAGCCTTTACCGCAATAGAGCAAGATGTCTTATCGGAGGGCGCAATGAAGGCTGGAGATATTGTATTGGTGCCGGTTAATGGAGGTATTCTTACTGAGGCTCAAATTATTGAAATGCATGGAGATATAGTACGAGTTTCCGGTTTTGAGGAACTGGCCGTTGTTCGAGCCAAAGGGAGATCCCCCTTAGGGGTCGGCTTTCCAGTCCGTCTTATAAAAGTTATAGAAAAGGCAAATAGCAATTGAAGTATTTTGCTTAATCAAGCATAATGGTCATTATGAACTGCTTGAGCATTGCCGAACGCGCCCGGATTATCTACTGTCTGGTTGAGGGCAATAGCATCCGTGCCACAGTGCGGATGACCGGCTTTGCAAAGAACACCGTCGTCAAGCTGCTTGTAGATATGGGGGCGGCATGCATGCAGTACCACGACGATCACGTGCGCGGTCTCCACTCGAAGCGTGTTCAGTCCGATGAAATCTGGTCGTTCGTAGGGGCGAAACAGAAAAATGTAAGAGAAGAAAATGCAGACAAACAGGGAGACGTATGGACATGGACGGCTATCGATGCCGATTCCAAACTCATCGTTTCCTATCTTGTTGGACAGCGCGGCCCTCGGTGGGCAAAGGCGTTTATGGAGGATGTAGCATCGCGCATCGATAGTCGCATTCGCGTTCAACTCACTACTGATGGACTCAAGATGTATGGAGAGGCAGTAGAAGGGGCGTTTGGAATGGATGTCGATTACGCGATGCTGATAAAGCTGTACGGCAACAGTAGCCATGATCTTCGCTACAGTTCAGGCGAATGCATCGGGACACAGACTGCAGTCTTGATGGGCGATCCTGACCCTAAGCACATCAGCACATCATTTGTAGAGCGTCAGAACCTCACGATGCGCATGCACATTCGTCGCTTCACGCGTTTAACGAATGCGTTCTCGAAGAAGATGGAAAACCATGAGGCCGCAGTAGCGCTGCATTTCATGTACTACAACTTCTGCCGCATCCACAAAACGCTTCGCGTCACGCCTGCCATGGAATCCGGGATCGCGCGTCATGCTTGGACGATTGAGGAACTTGTTTCCATCATGCCCATCGAAGAGCCGAAAAAGCGCGGATCGTACAAGAATCGTGCCGAGTAACGATCAGTTAGAACCCGCGAAACAATTCTTCCATCGTCAGTTCTAGAGATTGAGCCAGCGCGTACAGCGTATCGATCCTCGCCGCCACTGCTCCGTTCTCAATCTGAGACAAGTGAGCGCGGCCTATCCCTGTCATATCGGCGAGCAAAGTCTGCGAGAGGCCTCGCTTCTCTCGCAATTCGCTAATACGACGACCCAGACGGACAGGAAAAGAAATTGCCACATTCCATCGTTCCCGGTATTTTGGTCTTGACTGTTCGGTTTACCGAACAACGAAAGGAAAGACTTTAGCTATGAAGAGAGCACTATTGCTCTGCTCGCTGCTTGCGATGCCATCATTGGTTTCAGCCCAAACAACGCCGATTGCACCGGGTTCTACTGTTTTTATTGAGCCGATGGATGGATATGAAACCTACCTGTCCGCAGCATTTCTGAAAAAACAGGTGCCGTTGACGGTCGTTTCCGACAAAACAAAAGCTCAATTCCTTATTGAAAGCACCTTGAGTCACACCCAGCCAGATTCTCCCGAAGTCGTAATCCAGAACTCGAACAGCATTGGAGGCAATTCTCAATCCGATACGTGGGATCGCGCCTATCAATCGGCGCAGGCAGCAAGAGCTGCACGTGGCGCAACGAGTGCCAGCATTTCAGTGATTGATCGAGTATCTACGCAGGTGGTATTTGCCTATTCGGTCGGCAAGAGTCGCAACACTAATCAGGAACAGAGCGCCGCAGAAGCGTGCGCAAAGCACCTCAAAGAATTCATCGAAAAGGCCGAAAAGTCGGGAAAGTGAGGGAGAGGAAATCGTGAGTATCATCCACCACATTGCTCATTTTGCAAACGAAGCGAGCGGCATCCTATTGATACTAATATGGTTTTCCATCCAATCCTGTTCTGCTGCACTTGCCGCGATCAAGAAACAGATTGAGTGCCTTCACAACGACTTCAATGTCGTAAATCATGCCCACGAGCGCGAGGACTGGGAATTTCGCCAGAAAATGGATCGCGAAGTATTTGGCGACCCCTCCACGTAGAAATGGAAATGTTCCGATTGAAAACCCTCGCTTGCCGTTAACCATCGCAGACTGCGGATAAAATCTTACGAGCGATAGCGTCAAGTCTCCCGTTAGCCTTTTGCGTAAGCTCCTTCATATTCCCAATCAAGCGAAACCGGAGGGCTGCAATGAACATGATCTCTTCTTCCGAAGCATTTTCCCAATTCTCGACATGGAAGAACTCAAAAAGACGTTTGGATGTAACTGTCATCGTGTCAGGGAAAACAGTCGACCGGCTCCCCAATGTACGGGTGTATGAAGTCGATGAATCCGCATCTGTTGTGGGACTTGTTGGTTCGACACCGCATTCATTTAAAGACTTTGACGTTGTGGATTCCATATTCTCTAGCGACTCCAGTCGAATGATTGTCATGCGAAAAGATTCAGATTGGCTTGTCTTTGAAGAATTAGCCTGAGGTTCTTCGAGGATCACACTATGTCTCAGACCGATTCATTTCCATGTCTGGCGTTCCCTTGCAGGCATTGTCAAACGCCCATAATGCTCCGGCGCGATACATATGAGCGGCAGTTTGCAAATCCATCGGCGAGGCCCAATGATTTCTACGCTGCCATTCTTGTATGTGATCTATGCAAGCATGCTGATATTTACTCTCCTCTAGAAAACTCCCCATACTACGATCCGAAGATGGTCGATATGTCGTGTAGCCATATTGAAGATACGGAGTGTTTAGCGCTTTTAAAATGCGCAGGGGAAAACAACGAATTTCAAGCACCAGTACTCGTAACTTGGAATGACGGTAGGACGACCGAGGAGAAGAGAGAAATCGAGCAATTCTGGCACGGAGAAGATTTACGTTGCCCTTCCGGCCATTCGATTCCTTGGCCATACCGGGGATAGTTCGCGATTCATTGGGCATTTTGCTTTTCCCTCTATCCGTTTTTCGTATCAAATACTTCCTTTTTCAAACTGACCCACTACCAAGGCGCAGGATTGATGCCTATGCCTTCCCGGAACAGTTAGTATGTTCAGAAAATGTTTCTTGATGCCACGCTGCTGATTCAGGATGTTCAGCTGCTTTGCTTCACGGTCGTCTTCGGAGTGCTGGCCTTCCAGCGATGGAGTGACCCGATGCGGAGGTGGCTCCTCTATGTGTTCCTTGCGAACTCCGCAGGCGCTGTCATCGACCTCTCGGCCGCGCATCTTCCTTTCTGGGTGAGCCACGCGCTGAACCAGGAGATGATGCCTTTCTCCTATGCGCTGCTAAACGTCGCGTTTGTCTTTTTTACCCGCCGCAGAAACACCGAAATCTGGCTCTCGATGGCCTTCATCGTGCTTTCATTCCCGCTGTTTCTGGCATGGATGCACCGGCCCACGACGATCTGGAGCGATGCCCTCGGGGATCTGCTGATCGCGCTGGAATCGATCATCGCCGCATGGATTCTCTTTGCCAATCGCGAGGCTGCAACCCGCGCCCCCCGTATCCTGCTCGGCGGATTCTTTATCGTGTTCATCTTTGTCGAACTGGCGCGCTTCTGCGTCGCCTTTATCCTGCATGGCGATCCTGATGTGACTACGCCCCGGCTGCAGATCATCAGTGCCGTGACGTATATCGTCAATGTGTCGCTGATGCCGCTCTGCTTTCTCTGGATGTTGCAGGCGCGCACAGAAGGCCACCTGCTCCATCAGAGCATCATCGATCCGCTTACCGGCATCCTCAACCGCCGCGGGCTCGATCAGGCGCTTACCCGTGAACTCGCACGCTCGCAGCGCTTTGGCTCGCCGCTCACCCTTGTCATTCTTGATCTCGACTACTTCAAGGCCATCAATGACCGTCACGGCCACGCGGTTGGCGATGCCATCCTCTACGGCGTGGCGACATTCCTCACCGGGCGCATCCGCCAGACCGACACCCTGGCGCGGCTGGGCGGAGAGGAGTTCGTTCTGCTTTTTCCGCACGCTGATATTTCGGTCGCCGGCAACCTCGTCGAGGAGCTTTGCCGCAAGCTGCGGGAGTGGCCCAGCTTCACGCCGGATGGAGACCATCGCGTGACCGCGAGCTTCGGCGTGGCCTGCAGTTCGATGCGGCGTCCTATCGGCGCGCAGCAATTGTTGCAGGAAGCCGACGTCGCACTCTATCAGGCGAAAGCGGCAGGCCGTGATCGCGTTCAGATCTACACGCCAACGGATGCGGTGTTGTCGTAAAGCCCCAAAGAAGAAACGCCCGATGTGAGCATCGGGCGTTTCTTCTCGTTCCGGCGATCTGCAGCTATTCGTAAAAACGAATCACCGCGGTTACATTTTCCTTGCCCATCTCCTCGGCCGCACGTTCGAAGATCGATGCAGCGGCATCGGCGATCGGCGTTTCGCTGTCCCTGGCCGTCTCCTGCAGGTAGCGGAAGTCCTTGGCCAGCAGGGCATTGGTGAAGCGCGGAGCGAAATCCTGTGCCACCATCAGCCTGGACATGCCCGCGGCTACCGGGCTGCATACTGGCATCGTCGCCAGCAGGTCCAGGGTCTTCGTTACCTCCAGGCCCTGCTTGCCGAGATAGCTCAGCATCTCCGCCCACGCCGTGATCTGGATTCCCATCAGCGCGTTGACCGCCAGCTTCAACGCCGCGCCCTGTCCGCTCGCACCGATGTGATGCGTGGGACCGGTTGCCGAGAGCACCGGCTTTACCTTCTCGAAGGCTTCCGCATCGCCGCCGGCCATCACGACCAGCTGCTTTCCATCGGCCTGAGGAAGAGAGCCCGAAACCGGAGCATCCACCAGCGCCACGCCGCGAGCCGCAGCCCTGGTCTTCAGCTCCGCAACCCACGCGGGCGTGAGCGTGCTCATTTCCACCGCAACCGCGTCGGACTTCATGCCGGTCAGCGCCCCATGCGTTTCGTTGGCCCAGACATCGGCGGAAACTGCGTCATCTGTAACCATGGCGATTACGATATCCGCGCCCAGCGCCGCGCTCTTCGGCGAGTCAGCCAGCTGCGCACCCGCTTTCACCAGCGCATCGGCGGCAGAGGCGGTGCGATTCCATACCGTCAGTTCAAAGCCTGCTTCGAGAATATTCTTCGCCATGCGCGAGCCCATCGCGCCAAGGCCGAGAAACGCTACTTTCGTCATCCTTCTTGTCTCCTTGCTATGGCTATGCGCTTAGTAAGCGGTCTTTACTACGCCGCCATCCACGCGCACAGGCGCTCCGTTGGTGGCGCTGGCGCGCTCGCTGCACAGGTAGACGGCCATGGCCGCGACCTCTTCCACCTTGGCGAGGCGCTTGTTCAGGCTCGTGGGACGCACGTCGCGGATAAACTCGCGCTCTACCTGCTCCTCACTGATCCCTTTTTCCTTCGCCATCTTCTGAATGATCGCGGTTACGCCTTCGGTCTCCGTGGGGCCGGGAAGCAGGCTGTTCACCGTTACACCACTGCCGGGAATCGTCTCTGCAATGCCGCGGGCGAGTGCGATCTGCGCAGCCTTCGTGACCCCGTAGTGCACCATCTCGTTGGGAATGTGAATACCGCTTTCGCTCGAGATGAAGAGCACGCGTCCCCACTTGCGCTCGAGCATGCCCGGCAGATACTGCCGCGTCACCCGCGCGCCGCTGAGCACGTTCGTCTCGAGAAACCGCAGCCACTCAGAGTCCTCAATCTCGAGAAAAGGCTTGTTCTCGAAGATCCCGAGGTTGTTTACCAGGATGTCGATGTCTTTCACTTCGGTGAAGAGTTTCTTCGCGCCCTCCGCGGTTGCCAGATCGGCGACGACGCCCTTTGCATCGCCCTTTACCTGTGTCAGAGCCTCGTCCACACGCGCCTGCGTGCGGCCATTCACCCACACCGTTGCGCCTTCGGCAGCGAGTTCCTTCGCGATCGCCAGCCCGATGCCAGCCGTCGATCCGGTGACGAGTGCGCGCTTTCCTTTAAGTCCGAGATCCATGATGCAAACTCCTTAACATATGCAGAACTATGAAAATGTCCGTCCCAGGGACGGGCTTACGAAACAGGATGTCCATTGACCCTGATGCGAAAAAGCACATAGGGTTTTACCCGCTCGTCGTGGCCGTGATGAAACTTTGGCATGCGATGCAACTGGTTGGCGGTGAAGTAGAGATATCCGTTGTTTGCCAGCGATAGCGTGTCCGGCCACAGAATGCGAGGGTCGTGTGCAATCAGTTCAAAGCCGCCTGCCGGCGACCAGCGCCGGATCGAATCATTTTCCAGATCGCCGAAGTACACGTGGCCCTCGGCGTCCGCCTCCATGCCATCCGACATCCCCTTGTCGCCCATGTCTTCGACGGCCTTCGCCAGCTTCGCATCGTCCACCTCCGGATTCGCCAGCAGTTCTGCCGGTACACGGTAGAGGTGGCGGCTGAAGATCGGACAGTAGTAGAGATAGGTGTGGTCGCCGCTGAGAGCGATGCCATCGGCCGCGTCCCTGGGCTTTGCGGGCTTGCCGTCAGCCCCTTGAGTCAGGAGGGCCTGCCCTTCGAGAAATGGCTGAAAGGTGGAATCGGCTTCCGTCGAATGGTCGTGGGTCAGCCGCTTCCAGCTCTTGCCGCTTTTCAGGTCCACGACGATCAGTCCGTGCGTTGTCTCTGAAGAATCGGTGATGTATGCGCGGTCGCGCACGTCATCGAGGCGCACGTCGTTCATGTAGGAATCCGCCGGGGCTACTTCGCGGGGAAAGACGATGGTTCGCTCCACGGAATTGCTGAACAGGTTCACTTCTACCAGCTTCGCTCCTCCCAGAGGAGCCGGTGCTCCCTCCACGCGTCCGGTGTCGAGGATCCAGAGATGGTCCTTCGCGTCCACGACAACGCTCTGCACGGACATCAGCTTCTTCGCAGGATCGACGTTTCCGGATTGCGGCAGTCCGGCGGGGAAGGGAACCGCGTGCCCATCCTTCCACTCGACGACAGTCGCATCGACCTTATCGCCCCAGTGAGGGAAATTGAAGAAGATGCGTCCCTGTCTGGAGACGGTAACGCCCGTGGGCATCGGCCCGGAATTGAGCTTGGCTACTACTTCAAGCTGCCCCACGGTGCGGTCGGTTGAAATTTCCTGCGCCGGGAGACGTGCACCGATCAGGCACACGCCGAGCGGGAGGAGGAAGAGCCACGAACGATTCATCCTCGATAGGATTCAAAAACGCAGTGTGGGGATTCAGCGCCGGCTATGGGCTGCTTCAGTTTGCGCCTGCCGCGAGGGTCGGTGTCAGGCCCTCCGCAGGCAGGCCCAGTTCCTGGTCCCGGTACTGCAGCCGGTAAAGCTTCCAGTAGAGACCGTGCTGTGCCAGCAGTTCCTGGTGCGTGCCCATTTCGCGCAGCTGTCCCTTGTGCATCACCAGAATCACGTCCGCCCGCTGCACGGTCGAGAGGCGATGCGCGATCACGATCGAGGTTCGCCCTTCGATCATGCGCTCGAGAGCGATACGCACACGGATCTCCGTGTCTGTGTCCACGGAGGAAGTCGCCTCGTCGAGGATCAGCACGCGCGGATCATGCGCCAGCGCACGCGCAAAGTTGACAAGCTGCTTCTGTCCGGTCGAGAGGGAGTTGCCACGCTCGCGCAGCTGCTCTTCATACTGATGGGGGAGCGACTGGATAAAGTCATGCACATTCACCTGCTCGGCAGCTACGCGCATCTGCTCGTCGGTGATGCGCATGGTCCCGAGCCGGATGTTGTCGGCAATCGTTCCGCTGAAGAGCACCGGGTCCTGCAGCACTACGCCGAAATGCTCGCGCAGAGTGCGCAGTTCGTGCTCGCGTACATCGAGCCCATCCACCAGCACCGCGCCGCGCTGCACATCGTAGAAGCGCATGGCCAGGCTGATAATGGTCGATTTACCCGCGCCCGTATGACCTACGATCGCCGCAGTCTCGCCCGGCTGCACGGAGAAGGAAACGCCGCGCAGGATCCACTCGATCTCGTCCATTGCCGCGAGTTCTTGTTCGCTCGCCGTCGCGATCTTCGCGGCCTGCTCGTCCGTCAGGTGCTGATAGGTAAACCAAACGCCGCGGAATTCGATCGATCCTGAATTGTCTCCCTGCTTCGGATGCGCGGGAGAAACAATCTCCGGCGCGGTGTCGAGCAGCTTGAAGACGCGCTCGCTCGCTGCCATCGCCGCCTGCAGGATGTTGTACTTCTCGCTCAGGTCCTGGATCGGACGGAAGAAGCGCTGCGCATACTGGATGAACGCGACCAGGATGCCCACCGTCACCGCCTCGCGGAGGACGCCGCGTCCGCCAACCCAGATCACCAGTGCGATCGCCACCGAGCTGAAGATTTCAACCGCGGGATAGTAGAGCGCGTAGGCCAGGATCGAATCCTTGAAGGCCTCCATGTGCGTGCGGTTCACCGCTTCGAAGTCGCGGAAGGCGCGGTCCTGGCGATTGAAGAGCTGCACCAGGCTCATGCCGGAGACGTGCTCCTGCGTAAAGCTATTGATCTTTGCAATCGCGGCACGGATGCGGCGATAGGAATCACGCACGTATTTGCGGAAGATGCGCGTAGCCACCAGGATCATGGGCAGCACGGCAAACGTGAGAAGCGCCAGCCACCACTTCATGCGTAGCATCACAAAAACGATGCCGGCCAGCACAAAGATGTCTTCAAAGATGGCGAAGACACCGGAGGTGAACATCTCGTTCAGCGCGTCCACGTCGCTGGTGAGCCGCGTGACAAGCCTGCCTACCGGATTGCGGTCGTAGAAACCGACATGCATCGATTGCAGATGGCCGAAGATCTGCTTCCGCATGTCGAACATGATCTTCTGGCCGGTCCACTGCATCAGGTAGGTCTGGATAAACTCCAGGATGTAGCTCAGCAGCAGCGCTCCGAGGTAGATCATCGCCACCTGCGTAATACCGGTGGCCGCATCGCTGCTCAGCCAGCGCGCAAGGAACGCGCTCTTTGTGCCTGCCGCGCCCGCATGCCCGGTCATATAGCGATCGATCGCTACTTCCATCAGGTACGGTCCCAGTACATCGCAGACGGCCTTGATCACAATCGCGATGACCGAGATCGCGGCCGCCCACTTGTATGGATACAGATACTTCAACAGCCGCCGCATCAGCCGGGCATCGTACGCCTTGCCGACTACTTCATCATCCTGCTGCTGCGCCTGCTTTTTCTTATTCTCTTCCGCCATGCACCCGCCACATCCAGTCTACCGGGATTAGGATGTGCCGACCTCGCCGGACGATTCCGGAAGATCGGGTTCGAGACAGTTATCCTTTAGGCCAGAAAGCATTTACCGTTTCGAGCCACGCCTTCGCCATGAGTTCGTGCCCGGCGTAAGTCTCATGCACGCCGTCCCAGCTCCAATAGATGGCCGGTGCGCGCTTGCAGGCGGCATTCAGCACGTCCTGATACATGACTTCCGGCAGGTGATACTTCGCCGCAAGCTTCGCGACGATATCCTGCCGCTTTTTCACCTCCGCCAGCTCAGCGGCGTAGTCATCGTGATGCTTGCCCACCGGCATCAGGAACGGCTCGCCGAGCACGATTTTGATGCCCGGCAGCGCAGTGAGCGTCTCGCTGATCAGGTGGTCATAGGTCGTCTCGTACTGTTCGATGGTCTCACCGGGTATGACGAAGTCATTGATGCCGACGAGGATGCTGAGCAGATTAGGCTTCAGATTCAGTGTGTCGGTCTGCCAGTGCTTTTCCAGATCGATGACCCGGCTGCCGCTGATGCCGCGATTGAGGAAGGTCAAGTCGCGCTCAGGGAATTCTTCTCCCACCTGTGCCGCGATGAGATAGGGATAGCTCTGACCCATGGTGTGGTTCAGGTCCTGGCTGCCGATCCAGCGGCCGCCATCGGTGATGGAATCGCCCTGGAACAGGACAACATCGTGAGGATGAAAAACCGGCATTGCCTCCTGTGCCGGGAGAGACGGAGCAAGGGGCAGAGAACCGCAGAGCATGAGAGCCGTGGCAAGAAATCGCATGGCGAAAGTGTAGCGTGGGAAAATAAGAGTTGGCATGGACCCTGTCGGACTCTACATCTCGATTCCTTTCTGCCGGTCCAAGTGCACCTACTGCAACTTTGCCTCCGGTGTCTTTCCGCTCTCGCAGATGGATCGCTATCTCGATCGTCTCGAAGCGGATCTCCGCGTTGCCCGCGAGTCTGCGCCCTGGCGAAAAGCTCTGCCAGCGCAGGCCGATTCTATCTATTTAGGAGGCGGCACACCGTCGCTCCTCTCCGCCGCGCAGGTCGAGCGCCTCTTTGCGATGCTGCGCCGCGAGTTTGAACTCCTGCCCGCATCCGAGATCACGGTCGAATGCGCTCCGGGCCAGCTCGAAGACGAGACCCTCGCGGCCATGGCTGCGGCCGGTGTCAATCGCCTGAGCTTCGGAGTGCAATCTTTTATCGATGACGAGGCAAAGCACACCGGCCGCCTGCACACCCGCGTCATGGCGCTTGAGGATGTCGCTCGCGTCCGCCGCGCAGGCATAGCGCGCATCAGCCTCGACCTCATCGCCGGCCTGCCGGGACAGACAGCGGCCTCGTGGCGCGAATCCATGGAAGTCCTCATCGGGTCCGGCGTCGATCATGCAAGCCTCTACATGCTCGAAGTCGACGAAGATTCGCGTCTCGGCCGCGAGATCGAAAACGGCGGCCTCCGCTACTACGCTCCGCAGGTGCCGTCCGACGAGGCGATTACCAGGATGTATCTCGAAGGAGCCTTGATGCTCGAATCTGCTGGCCTCCCTCAATATGAGATTTCGAACTTCGCTCGTCCCGGCCACGAGTCCATACATAACCTCAAATACTGGCAGCGCAGGCCTTACCTCGGTTTAGGACTCGACGCTCACTCCATGCTTCGCGATGCCGAAGGCCGGGTTGTGCGCTTTGCGGCGACCGACGACCTGCCGCGTTTTCTGGAAGGCGCGGCCTGGGACGATGCGCACCCGCTGACCCGTGAAGAGGAGCTGGAAGAAGCGTGGTTTCTCGGGCTGCGGCTCAATCGCGGCATATCTCTGCCAGATCTGGAAGCAGAGTTCGGGACCGCTGCACTTGCACCCTTGTCTCCGGTGCTTGAAGGGCTGGAAGCCGAGTCGCTGCTGGTCAGGCGCGGAGAGCGGATCGCACTGACGCCAAAGGGAAGAATGCTGTCGAATGAGGTGTTTGAGCGGTTCCTGCTGTCTCAGCCGGTGGCGTAACAGGCTCTAGGCAATTCGCCGGGCGGTAGCCTCGACCACGCGATCGTAGATGTCTTCAAGCAGAGCCGTTTGCCGCTGGATGTCGAAGAACTCGGCGGCGCGGCGTTGTCCCGCTTCGCCGAACTGGATCAGCAGCTCCCGGTCGCTCAACAGCCGCTCGATGGCCTCGCCCAGGGCACGCTCATCTCCCGGAGGAGCCAGCAATGCCGTTTCTCCATGGACGACCGCCTCGTCGACGCCGGGCCCCTGGAATGACACAACAGGCAATCCCATCGCCTGCGCTTCGCACATTACCGTAGGCAGCCCCTCGGAGTCGCCGTTGCGCCCCACGATGCTCGGTGCTCCCAAAACCTGGGCTCTCTGCATCCAGCTGCGGACCTCATCATGCGGTTGCATGCCGAGAAACTCCGCCCTGACCCCCAGCGTGCGTGCTTCTTCTTCCAGTTGCGCGCGGAGAGGGCCGTCTCCCAGCAGCACCAGCCGTGCATGTGGCAGGCGGGCCTGCACGCCCTGCATCGCGCGAATAAGGTGGATCGCGCCCTTCTTTTCGACCATGCGGCCGACAAATAAAACGATCGGTTCCTGCTTTTCCGCCGGGAGGAAGCGGGCCAGATCGATGCCAATGCGGTGCACAACCAGCTTCTCTTCGGGAAATCCGCGCTCCAGCGCGATCTGCCGGATGTGCTCCGAAACGCAAACGAATAGCGAGGCCCTGCGCCACAGCTCGGCGCGCCGGCTTAGATACATCCGGCCGAAGAGGGAATCGCGAAAGGCATGGTCGCCATTGGTCACATCGAAGCCATGGAGCGTCACGATCAGCGGTACGCCGAGGAGCTTCTGCACCTTGACGGCGAGGCTTCCGTCCGGCGCGAAGTGCGCGTGGATCAGGGATGGGGCGATCTCCTGCAGCCGCCGGTGAAAGCTCGGGGACACGCGGCTGAGCAGGTAGGCGCGCCGGATCAGCTTGTCCTGGAAGTTGTTGCTGCTGGTGACCGACAGCACTCTGGCCGCGTCCAGCGTCAGGCCCTGTTCATTGCGGCGCAATCCGGCAAACCAGGGGGTGTACCGCTTGAGGGAAGCGGTCTGATTCGTGATGAACGTCTCGGACGGTGGCAGCAGGTCAGTTCTGTAGATAAGAACGCGTTTCAATCTCTATCCCTGTGTGACTCTCGTGCGGCGTGCCATGCGCAAATTGGCCTTTGCTGCGCGTGCGGAGGAAACAACTCCTGCCAATCGATCTTCGCACCGCAGCAATTCCAGGTCACTCAAAACTGTAACGTAAATGACCCAGAACAAACCGTTGTAAATGAGTAATGTATTCTCATCCAGGTCATAAAGCCCGACCAACAGCAGCAGGAGAAGAAACCAGATCTGCCGTCGTCCGTCCGCCCTCTGAATTCTGGATCCGAGTATCAGCCAGGCGCGAGCGTAGCTGCAGAGGAAGATGGCGAGGCCAACGGTACCCAGCTCCAGCGCGATCTCCAGAAATCCGTTATGGGCATGATAGACGATAAAGCGGACCGCGGCCACGACCCGAAACGCTTCTCCCTGCAACCCCCGCCAGAATCCCGCGTACCCCCATCCCAAAAGGGGATGCTCGCGCACGAAGGGCCAAACCTGCGCCCAGATCTGCGTTCTCCCGCTCAGGGTAGAGTCCCGGCCAAGGAGTGCCATACCGTCCCGCCAGTGCAGCGCGAGCACTCCTGCCGCGACCGCAGCGGTCGTCCCGAGAATCATGCCCAGCAGAATGCGGCTTCGCGGGGTTGTCGCCAGCATCCATCTCACGATGGCATAAACCGCCAGGGTGAGCGCTTCCACGACCCATGCTCCGCGTGAACCGCTCATGGCCATCACAAACAGGAAGAGAAGCATGGCCGGCAAACTGCGCAGAAAGCCCCGGTCCTCACCGAGAACTACCGCAGTCGCCAATACCATGATTCGTCCGCAGGCGTTTTTAGAGGTGAAGACCCCCTGCCAGTCCGTGGCGTGCCCGGTCGAGCGGTCGAGCGCCATTCCCGGCGCCAGAGCCACCATGACAATCGTCGCCAGGGCGAGCCCCATCATGCTCACACGCAGAATGGCGAGCTGCCGGTGCACAGGGAAGCGCACGGCGAACCATAATCCAAAGAGCCCCGCCATCGCAAAGGGTACGGAGCGTCGCAAGGTATAGGTGGGGAACTGGGACCATGCGGAGGAGGCGATCGCCAGCAGCGCCAGTCCCAGCGTCCACTGCATGGCGCCGACCCAGCGGACAACCCGCCGCAGGTCCAGCAGGAGCAGCATCGCGATACTGCCGTAGACGGCGCCCTGGCTCAGGATGCCGCCCCAGAACATCACTCCGGACGCAGCCTGCCCGGTTGTTTCGAGGGCCTGGTTTGGCGCGATGAACGGCACTGCGCCCTGTACGGCAAAGAACGCCAGCAGGGCAGCGCACAGAATTTCCTCCAGCCCGGGCGAGCCGTCCATCGCGAGCGCTGTGTTCCCGCTAATGGCTGGCATAGATCGCGGCCGAGCTCGCCGAAGCCACGATCGCGGTGGCGCCCATCAGGATGTGCTTGCCCAGGTGGAAGGGCACGTACACGACATCGTTTGCCTGCAACAACAGGTCCGGGACCTCGCCCCGCTCCATTTCCTTGAGCGGAATCTCTTCCTCGTCGATGTCCCCGTCATGATTGCGCACCAGCCGTACGTGTTCTTCAGAGGCGGTGTGGTTCGCGCCACCGGCCATCGCTATGGCCTGCAGCATGGTGATGCGCGATTCGTTCTGCATGAGGTAGCCGCCGGGCCTGCCCACATCTCCCAGCACATAAACAATTCCCGCTTTCGGGACGACGATCCGGTCTCCGGCGCGGATCTGCACGTTGGCCTCGAGCGCATCCGCTGCCTGATTCGAGAGAAAGACCTGGGCCGGGGTTCGGCCATCGCTGTGCTCGATCATCAGGTGCCGGTCGGCCGCGTCGGTAAGGCCTCCCGACATTGCCAGTACATCCAGCAATGTGCGCGGCGACGGCAATAGGTAGGTTCCTGGGCGCGCGACCTGGCCAAGCACCGCGACCTGCTGCGTCGCAAACTCCTGCACCAGCACGGAGACTTCGGGATGGCGCAGATAGCCTCCTGCTTCAAGCCGGTGCGCGATAGCGTTGCCCGCTTCATCCGGTGTCAGACCGCTCACGCGCACCTGCCCGGCCAGCGGGATATCGATTTCCCCCGAGTCCCGGACGCGAACGCGCCGGTCCATCTCCGGCTCGCGCAACACCGTTATCGCCAGCAGATCGCCGGGCCCGATGCGCAGGCTCTCCTCGCCGTCCGCCTGCTTCGGCAGGCTCGTAGGCGCGAGGAGTGTCGAAGTCGCGGTAGCGGGCATGTTCTGCGCAATTCCGGCACCCGTCGCCGAAACAAGCAGTACCGCCACGAGAATTAACCAAGTTTGCCGTGCCGTGCGCATACTCGCTCTAAGCGCTCCTTCCGCCGATGAGTCCGTAATAATCGCGAAAATCGTGCGAGGCATGCATGATGCCGTTCAGCACCACGCGCAGCGTGCCGCCTTCAGGGATGTGCTCCTGCAGCACGGCCAGCGAGCGTCGTACGGCCTGATGCGCCGTCGAGCCGTGCCGCGCCACCAGGATCGTCACATCGCTCATCTGCGCGAGCAGAGCCGCATCGGTGGCCGAAAGCACCGGAGGGCTGTCGAGCAGAACCACGTCGTAGTCCAGCCGCCAGTCCTTCAGCAGGTCGTGCATGCGCTCCGAGGCCAGCAGCTCCGCGGGCGTGGATGCCGCCGCATCGCCGCACAGGACGGAGAGCTGGGGCAGGCCGGGATATCGCCGGATCACCGGCCGGCTGCCTTCGTCCAGTGCACTCTCCAGGCCGGGCCCAGAGACGACTCCCAGCTCGCGATGGATGTCGGGACGGCGCAGGTCGGCGTCTACCAGGAGCACTCGTTTGCCGAGTTGAGCCATCATGCCGGCAAGGTTTGCGGCGATCGTGCTCTTGCCCTCACCCGCCACTGCGCTGGAGATGAGCACAACCTGAGATCGCCGCCCACCGCGCAGCCGTAGCAGGGAGGTTCGCATCGCCCGCAGTGCTTCGAGGAAGAGGCCAAGCCGGATGCGGTCAGGCACATCGGTCTGCGTAAGAAATAACGGCGAGGGCTGAGATTCGCCCGCATCGCCAGGCCTGACCCTTCCGCCGCGTCGGAATGTCCCCCGTAGGCTTCCGAAGTCCGGGAGAACGCCCAGCAGCGGCGCACCGGCTTCCTGCTCCAGTTGATTGAGCGATCGCACCGAGGGGTCGAAGCGCTCTGCCGTCCAGCCTCCGGCACACCCCAGCATCAGGCCCCCCATCAGCGCTCCTGCGTAGATCAGCACGGTGCGCGGGCTGCTTGGACGATGTGTTGGAGGAACCTGCGCCGGGGCCACGACAGTCAGATTGGTGGAGCGCAGGCCTTCGAGCACGCCAGCCTGCTTCAGCTTTGCGAGCAGGCTGTCGTAGACCGTCCGGCTGCTGTCAGCCTCCTGCCGCGCCAGTTGATACGTGACCGCGCGGCTGCTCACAGCGTCGGCCAGCGACCTTTGCTTATCGAATGCGTCGCGCGCGGCATTCTCGCTGGCCACGGCAATCTGTAAATCCGTCTTCGCTCGCTGGTCCATGCGCGCGGCCTCATCGCGAATGGACTTTTGCACGCCGCCGAGCTCGGCCTGCAGCTCTGCCATGCGGGGATGCGACGGACCGTACCGCGCATCGTTCTCCGCAATCTCCGCCTCGAGCTCTGCCTCGCGTGTGCGCAGCGCCTGGACCACCGTCAGCTGCGGGCCATAGCCGGGTGCGCCATTGCCGCCGCTGCCGGTGAGTGCGGGCAGCAACTCGGGATCACCGCCCGATGCAGCCTGCTCCACCGCCTGCATCAGGATGCGGTTGGTCTCCGCTGCCGCCAGCCGCTGGTTGAGCGCCGTCAGCCGGTCGAGCACGATGTTGTGCCCCGCGTCGTCCCCATAGATGCCGGTATCGCGCTGGAGACGGTCGGCACGCGCCTCGAGGGTCTGCGTCTGCGCGCGCAGTCCTTTGAGCTGCCCCGCCAGCCAGTCCGAAGCCTGTGCCGTCGCCTCGAAGCGCGCCTGGTAGGTGTACTCCGTGAGCGCCAGCAACAGGCGATTCACGACTTCCGTCGCCAGATAGGGGTCGGGATTCGAGTAACTCACGTCGATGAGCCGTGTGCCTGCCTGTGCCTTCACCTTCAGATGGCTGGTGAAGGTCTTGAGCGCGGTGTATCGCCGGTTCGGTGCATCTTCGAGCCGGATGTTCATCGGCTCCAGTGGCTTTCGCCAGAAGAACAGCCATGCGGGGGGATGCCAGCCGCTCGTGTGTTGCGGAAAGTAGTCGTGCGTGGTTTCGAGCCCCACGTCGCGCATGACCTTGAGGGCAAGCGTCGGCGACTCGAGGATCTTCGCCTCGGTCTCAAGCGTCATGCTGTAGTCGAGAGAATCCGCATCGGCCTGCGCGTTCTCTCCGTTGACCGAACTCTCAAGTCCGAAGGCAGCCGGGGATTCGCGCTGCACCTCGATCTCACCCGTAGCCTCGAAGCGCGGTGTCGCGAGCAGGCAATAGGCTGTCGCCAGCGCGAGCATCGCTCCCACGGACCAGTAAAGCCATGCCTTGCGGCGCTGCATGGCCTTCCATACGTCGAGCAGTGTCCACTCGCGCCGGGGATGCATGTACAGCTCGCTGAGCTCGAGCGGACGGCCCGCCATCCATCCCTGCTCTCTCATGCGCTTCTCGTGTGTACGACGGAGCCGTCGAAGTCGAACTGGAAATCCATCTCCTCCGCGCCCGCTTCCCGCATGCACTCTCGCAGACGTCTCCGGTCAAAGGTCTGAAAGAGAAGAAAGCCGCAGCCGCCTGCCCCGACAAGCTTGCCGCCGCGCGCGCCACCCCGGCTGCGGGCGGCTTCATAGAGTGCATCGACCCGCTCATTGCTCATGCTTTTGCCGCGAGCCCGCTTGCGTAGCCAGTGCTCATGCATCAGCGGGCCGAACTCCGCCACCTTTCCGGCTTCGAGCACGCTGCGAATCTCCAGCCCCAGTTCACGTGCGAAGTGCAGTCCCGCCAGCATCTCAGGATCGGCCTCGTCGGTGCGCTGCTGCTGCTCTCTCAGGATCGAGGACGCCTGCCTCGTATCGCCGGCGAAGAACAGCATGAGCGAATCGTGAAACTCGCGCAGCGCCTCGTCGCTCATGGCCAGTTGTTCGAGCTTTACGGTTCCATCGGGATGATAGTGCTGGCACAGCAGGCCGCCGTAGGCCGCAATGTATTGATCCTGTTTGCCGACAGGCTCGCGCAGCCGCACCATTTCAATCTCGATGGCCAGGCGTGCCAGCAGTTCCGGAGTGACAGGCTCCCGCTTGTATGCGTGTAGCAGGTGCACGAGTCCAACCACAAAGGCTCCCGAGGGTCCCAGCCCGGTTCCCGCGGGGACATCACCAATGCTCACGATCTCCAGCGGCTCCTGCACGCCGAGCATCTCGATCGCCTGGCGCAGCAGAGGGTTATGAATCTCGCTGACCTCTGCCACATGTTCGTTCACCGAGTAGCGCAGCAGGTAGCCGTGCCTGAAGCTTCGGTTGGCGGTGAGGTAGATGTATTTGGTAATTGCGCCGGAAATCACGAACCCCCCGAAGCGCTGATAGTACGAAGGCAGATCCGTTCCTCCGCCTCCGATCGAAATACGTAACGGTGTCCGTGTCATAATCACGGCGCGACCTCCCTTCGCCCATGCGGGTACGTGCGCAGATAAAGATCCGTCTCTGCCAGCCCGCGCGGCGAGCCAATCTCGTAGAACCGTTCTGTGACTTCGAAGGCAGCCATCTGCCTGTTCGCGGCCAGCATGCGCTGTATTTCCGTCAGAGGAAATGTGGCTTCAGCCGGCCACGCTCGAAACGGATCCGCGGTGAAGAGGCTCAGCCCGTAGTCGATGTACTCCATATCTGCGGATACACCGTGGCCGTACTGCGCGACCAGTCCATCGTGCAGCTTCACATTGCTTACATCCCAGCGCCCGCGGTTATTGAAGATGGTCATCAAGGCCGGCAGCCGGCTCTGCAGGAAAGCCCTGTAGATTGCGGAGAAGTCTGCTTCGAGATAGCTGTCGCCGTAGAGCACAAAGAACTCTTCGCCCAGCAGGGGCAGCGATTTGCGCAGTGCTCCGCCGGTGCCCAGTGGCGCCGGGCCGTCATGCGAATAGCGCACCCGCAAACCGAAATCGCTGCCGTTTCCGGCATAGCGTACGATCGGCTCGGAAAGGTGACCGCAGCAAAGTACGGCATCGGTGATGCCGCGCCGTGCCAGTCCACGCAGCTGATGCCCGAGAAACGGCTCGCCCGCAACCGGCAGCATCGCCTTCGGTAGGCTCTCCGTTGCCGGATGCATTCGTGTTCCCAGGCCGCCGGCGAGGATCGCCACCGGAGGCAATCCTTCAGACCACGGCTGTGCGTTCATCCGCAAGCATCTCCTCGAGTGATTTCTGTATCGCCTCCCAGCTGGTGTGCTTCGATCTCCAGCCGAGATTCCGCAGCTTCGTGCAGTCCAGGCGTACCACTGGCACATCGCCTTTCCATCCCCGATCGCCGCCTGTGTAGGTGAGCGACGGCCGCGCGCCCAGTGCTTTGGCGGCCATCTCTGCGATCTCGGTCACGGTGATTCCGTCTTCCGGCGAAACATTGAAGACGGCGTAGCGTTCGCTCGACCGCGCCTCGGCTAGCAGCACCGCCTCTACCACATCCGATACATGGACATAGCTCTTGCTCTGGCGCCCGTCGCCCAGCACGCGCAGCTGCGCAGGGTCCTGCTGCAGACGGCGCAGGAAGTCGTAGCCGACCCCATGTGTCTGCCTTGCACCCACAACGTTGGCGAAGCGGAAGGCGCATGCCGTCATGTCGAACATCGCGCAATAGCTGGCGATCAGCGCCTCACCGGCAATCTTGCTTGCGCCGTAGGTGGAGGCCGGAGCGAGGGATGCATCCTCCTCGCGCAGGACGCGCGTGCCGGCATCGCCATAAACGCCGCTGCCTGAGGCATACAGCAGACGCGGCACTCCGCATTGCCGCGCCGTCTCCACAACGCGCTGCGTGAGTTCTGTTCCTTCACGGAAATCGATCTCAGGCTCGCGTGCGGCACGGGCGATGTCGGCATTGGAGGCCAGGTGAATCACGACGTCGTGCTCTTCCATCGCCTGCCGCAGTAATGGCGCATCGTGTACTTCGCCGCGCAGCAGTTGAAAGCGCGGATTCCCGCCATCGAGATGCTGCTGAAGGTGCCAGTGCCTGCCGGTCCGGAAGTTATCGAACACCGTGACGGACTCCGTGCTCTCTTCCGACAGCAGGCGATCGACGAAATGGCTTCCGATGAATCCCGCGCCGCCGATGATGCAATAGCGTCGCATACGAAAGCCGGGCGTGGCTTCTGTCCATGATGAAGACTCGGTGTGCGCGGAGAGCATGGCTCGACACCTCCTCTGGCTGCCTGCTACCCGTGCACTACCGGGCTCAGCGTGCGTGAAAATCACAGCAGTCAGGAAGAAACGTGGGTGAACGTAGCACGCAAAATTCGCAGGCCACAAATTACGTAAGTCAAATTACGGAAGTTATTGTGTCGCGAAGTTTGCGATTGACGCCGCGCGTGCTTCCGGCCAAAGCTTTCCGTGCTGTGGTTGGGAGGCTCCCATGCAGAGTGGCCAGCTCACCGTCGGTCTGCCCGTGCGAAACGCCATGCCGCTGCTGGCCGAGTGCATGCAGAGCCTCTTGGCGCAGAGTGATCCCAACTTTCACATCCTCGCCATCGTCGACGGCGGCAGTGACGAGAGCGGCGCTTACCTACGCTCTCTTCGTCATCCGCGCCTGCGTGTTATCGAACAGGAAGGGCAGGGCGTAGCCCGCACGCTCAATCGCATGCTGCTGGAGTGTGAGACTCCATGGCTTGTACGTCAGGATGCGGACGACATTGCCCATCCTCATCGGATAGCCCGCCTGCGCGATGCGATTGCACGACAACCGGACGCAGGCATGTTTTATTCCTTCGCGAACTATCATCCGCGAGGCCGCGCCATGGGCTGCTTCCGCAGCACGCGCGGCTCTCCGGAAGAGCTGCGTGCCATCGTCCGGTCAGGCTATCTGCTTGCGATCTGCCATTCGAGTGCTGCGCTGAATGTGCGGAGCACCCTGGCCTGCGGCGGCTATCGCATCGGCCTGCACAACGAAGATGCCGACCTGTGGTGGCGCATGGCTCTATGGACCGATGTCTGCTGCATTCCGGAAGTCCTTGTCGGATTTCGCCAGAATGCCGGCAGCGTCAGCTCACGCCATCTTGCCGAGCAGATGATTGCCGGTCTCTACGTGCAGTACCTTCTCCTCTCGCATCTCTCAAGGCGGGAGCCGCGTTCCATCGAGGCGGTGCGCGCCGCTCTCCAGCAATTGCTGCCGCAGCGGGAACGTGAGGCCAAGGAGCAACTGCGGATCTGCAATATGGCTCTCGCCGGCCGCGAGTTTCTGCGTGCAGGCCGTCATTTCGGTGCCTCCTGCCTGGCTTCACCCGGTTATGTGTGGCGGCGCATGCGCGATGAATACTTCACACCGCCGCGAATCGCCAACGGCCTTCCGCCGCACCTCTTTCACGAGCGCACGGAGCTGCTATGGTCCTGATGCAGCCTCCCGTAGCAAAGACCACACGCCCGCGCCGCGCGCAGGTGGGGCGTGTATTTGTCGATAGCTTCACACTCCCTGCGGCCGTCGACTGGGTGATGGCCGCGCTTCAGCGCCGCGAGCGTACGCCGCTGCTGATCATGGGGCCGAATGCGCAACTGGTGAACCTGGCTTCCCGGAACGAAGCCTTTGCCTCCGCGCTTCGCTCCGCCGATCTCTGTGTTCCCGATGGCATTTCGGTCGTGTGGGCTGCGCGCCTCCTCGGATGTCCGATGCCGGAGCGTGTCACCGGCGGCGATCTGATGGAAGCGCTATGCGCCGCATGTGCCAGGCAGAAGCGGAAGGTCTTCTTTCTCGGCGGTCTTCCCGGTGCGGCGGCGCGTTCCGCCACCATCCTGCAACAGCGTTATCCGGGCCTTGCGATCGCCGGCTGCTATTGTCCTCCTCTTCGATTCGAGACGGACCCAGAAGAGGTCGCGTTCATTCGCGCCATGCTTACCCACGCGCATCCCGATCTGCTCTGTGTCGCCTTTGGTGCTCCACGGCAGGAGATATGGATGCGAAAGCACTGTCTCACCCTGCCGATCGGGGCCGTCATCAGTGTGGGGGCGGCTCTCGACACCTGCGCCGGGCTGCGCAATCGCGCTCCTCGGTGGACGCACAATCTCGGCCTTGAGTGGCTCTATCGCCTGATTCGCGAACCGCGCCGCCTGGGACGCCGGTACCTGCTGGGCAATCCGCGCTTTGCTGCGACGATCCTCGTCCAGCTGTGGCGTCAGCGTGTTTGCCGTTACACCGTGCCATTCACCCGGAAGGGCGCATTCACCAAACGAACTTAGGAGGCTTTATGCCATTTACCGGTCAGCGTAGTATCCGTATCTTCTGCGATGCTGCGGATCTCGAAAGCATCCGTGTTCTCTCGGCGAATCCTCTGGTGCAGGGATTCACGACGAACCCGACGCTGATGCGCAAGGCCGGCATCAGCGATTACGAAGCTTTTGCCCGCGCCCTGCTTTGCTTGGTCCCACATCTTCCGGTCTCCTTCGAGGTATTCGCGGACGATGAGGCGGGCATGGAGGCGCAGGCTTACGCCATCGCGCAATGGTCTCCGAACGTGAACGTAAAGATTCCTGTTACAGATCGAGCCGGGCGATTCCTCGGCGCTCTCATTCGCCGTCTTGCGCTCGCCGGAATCACGGTGAACGTCACCGCGATTCTCACCCTCGACCAGGTGCACCGCGTTCTCGACGTGCTACCGCCTCAGGCCCCGGCCATTGTCTCCGTGTTCGCCGGACGCGTCGCGGACACTGGCATTGACCCTGTGCCGATGATGCGCCGCGCCGCGAACCTGCTCCATACTCACACCTGCGCGCAGCTGCTCTGGGCGAGTCCCCGCGAGGTCTTCAACCTGCATCAGGCTCGCGAAGCAGGCTGCGATATCGTCACCATGCCTCCGGATCTGCTCGCAAAGCTCTCGCTTGCAGGCAAGAGCCTGGAGCGGTATTCCCTTGAAACCGTCGAGATGTTTTTCCGCGATGCGCAGGCTGCCGAATACAGCATCGATATTTCCGCAATCTCATTGCCCGATTCACGCATCGACAGCACCGTGCTTATCAGCGGAGATCAGGTGCCACCCGCGCTGGCATCGCGAGGCCGCCGTTCAACACTCGATCCGTGGTAGTCCGCACGGTATCGTTATGCAGAATCAGCTTCGCCGCTTCGCCCAGATCGCGGGCGCGGGCATGAGGCTGCGGTTCGCAGGAATGGCCACTGCCCACGAAGATGGTGCGTGTGCCGGCAGCATGGCCACATGCTACGTCCGTGGCCCGGTCCCCGACCATCCAGGACTCGGCCAGGTGTAGATCGAAGCTGCGTCCGGCCATCAGCAGGAAATAAGGTGAGGGCTTTCGGCACAGGCACGTGCCTCCATATCCTCGAACGCCTTCAGGATGATGGAAACAATAGAAGCAGCCGGTGAAGGAAATACCGGCGCGCTTCATCTGCCGCATCAGCAGCCGATGAATGACCGCCGGATCGTCGATCTCGGCTTTGCCTTTTGCATAATTCGGCTGATTTGAGACCAGGAAAAGCAGGTAGCCTGCATGCGCCAACTGCCGTAGCGCTCGCGTCACGCCCGGTATCAAAGCAAACTGTGCAGGCCGAAGCGGCGCTTCGAACGCGCCGCTCTCCGGATTCCAGACATTATGGTTGATTACGCCGTCGCGATCGAGAAAGACCGCTCTCCGGAGACCATGCATGTCTTCTCCCATTGCGGCTCGTTCCGCTTGAGCTGCGGATGGTTCACCATGAGGTGCCACAGGTCGGCCTGCGCCGATTCGGCATGCGCCGTCACCGCGTTTTCAGAGACCGTAGGCACCAGGACGAAGGCATCAGCCACCCGCGCCGTATACCCGCCCTGCCGTCCAACGATGCCGACGATGCTCGCTCCCCGTTGCTGGCCGAGCCGCAGAGCCTCGATGATGTTCAGGCTCAGGCCCGCCTCTTCGTCACCGCCGCCCACAGAGAGCACGAAGAGCGTGTCGGACGCCCGCAGGCGGCTGCCTGTAAGCCAGCCGGCATAGGCGCGCAGCCAGCTTTCATCGTTGGCCCGCGCGGTCAGTTCGGCCACGTTATCCGAGACCGAGTACGCCTCAAAGCCCCCAATCTTGCGGAAATCTGCGGCCGCATGGCTGGCGTTTGCCGCGCTGCCGCCGACACCGAGGAAGAACAAACGGCCACCACGGTCGCGTGTCCGGTGAAGAACCTGGACGACCTCTTCAATCGCCTCGAGGCTCAGCAGGGCGCGAACCTGCTTTGACTCCTCGACGTAGTTCCGTGTGTATTCGCTGATCGGCATCGGGCGTCTCCTTCGCGGGTGGGGTAGGGGGATAGAAACTTTGGCCGGAACGCGACGCCGCACGTCAGGTCGGGAACGCGTGAGTTGCCGGAGGATGCGATGTTCGTGTCTGCAGACCTCGTGCCCGCCGGCGTAACCACTGCCTTGCGGTGTGGGGAATCAATAGAAATCCCGCGAGCAACAGCAGCGAACGTGCAGTCGGCTTCCCGTACGCAACGGACTCGCGCGCAATCTCCGTGTAAACCTTCCATCCTGCCCGGCTCTTCGCCGCTCGCGAGGCGCATTCCGTTGCCAGAAAGAACGAATACGCGCGCGGCGTGAAGCTACGCCGCATCTCGGTGGCCCATGCGCGCGAAAACTCCCAGTCCTGGCCGCGCCCTACGCTGGTGCGCCCATCTTCTACATGGAAGACGCTAAGCGCCTGGGGCATCATGTGAAAGCTCACGCCCGGCTGTCCCGCCGCCCGCAGCAGCCAGTCCCAGTCCTGATGACGGCGCAGGTGCGGACGGAAAGGCAGCGTGAGCATCAGTTCGCGTGGCATCAGCAGGGACGATGTCTGCATGTACCGTGCTCCGTCGACGAGTCGCCTGCGGCAGAAGAGGAACTCACTGATCGCCTCGCCTGGCCGAAGCACATGCTCCGGGGAGATCCACGCAAACGTGCTCCCTCGCACGACACTGCGGCATGAGACCACGGGGAAGGGAACGCGCGCTGCCCGCGCCGCTTCCATCTGCAACGCAAGCTTTTCCGGCATCCACTCGTCGTCGTCGTCCAAGAGTGCAATCCAGGGTGTGGTCGCAAGGCGCACTCCGATGTTTCGTGCTTGCGCCGCCCCTCTGCGCACCCAGAGCGGCGCCAGGTGCAGCCTCGGATCGGAGAATTCCGCCACCACAGCCTGGGTTTCGCCGCAGTCGTCGCCGTCCGAGACGACGATCACCTCCAGCTTGCGGTAGGTCTGCCGCACCACGCTGGCCAGGGCCCGCCGCAGCAGTTCGGGCCGTTGATGCGTGGGGATGATGACGGTGACATCCGCCTGGCTCGCAGGGATTGCGTGGGACGGTGTCGGCGCGGTCCGGTGGGGAATTGCCTGGATCATGGCTCGCTTCCTCGGAAACCGGCCCCAGCATAGCCCCGCAGATTCGCCCGATGAACACCGGCTCATGCCGTTCTTCATACTTTAGTAATTGGCGGTTCCGAATCAGAACTCCGGGTCTCCGGCATCGGCCATTGTCGAAGTTGGAAACCCGGCCCTCTTTGCAGAGGTTCTCCCGGGCAATTTCGGGTTGTGTTCGTCATAGAGTAGAGAGAGGAGTCGAACCACTTGGCAGCCGCGCAGTTCTCTCATCGCAACACCTGGATCAAGGCCACCGGCGGAGCGGCGCTGCTGCTCACGGCTACTCTCGCTCTCTCGCCCAGCCTGGGCGGGCAGACGACCTCTACCCACAAGAAGAAAGCCACGCATCCGGCTGCCTCCCAGTCGGGAAAAACGTCCGGAAAGTCTTCGGGCAAGAAGGCCTCGGCGCATGCTTCCAGTCATAGCCATGCCGCTGCGGTCCGGAAGGCAGCCACGCGCCGTCATCCGCGACATCCGCTGACTGCAGGGCAGATCGCCAAGAGCCGCAAACTCCAGCAGGCCTTCGTCGCCTCTACGCAGTTGCGCCCCATGGCCCAGCAGCTCTCGGTCATGCGCACGCCGGCCGCTTATGACGGTGTTGCCGCTTACGCCCATGCACACACGGGTGAAGCCGCGGCGGCAGCGTATCTTGCCGTCGGACACGCGTACCTGCTCGATCACAAGTATCCCGATGCCATCGCGGCTTTCACTTCCGCCAACCGCGTCGGCAATGCTCTCGACGACTACGCCGACTACCTCACCGCGCAGGCCTATCTGCAGAGCAACCAGCTGCCGCAGGCGGAGGCCATCCTCGACGGATTTACTGCAAAGCATCCGGACTCGATCTTCGTCGCGAGCATCCCGGTTCTGGAGGCGAATCTTTATATTCAGGAAGGCGATCCGCAGTCGGCGCTTCGTATCCTGAATGCCCAGCGCTCCGGCCCGCTCGCGGGCAAGGCGGATTTCCAGCTGGCGGACGCGAAGGCGCAGCTGATGGCCGGCAATGCCGCGCAGGCCACGCAGATCTTCCGCCACATCTATCAGAGCTACCCGCTTTCTTCTGAAGCGGCCGCCGCGCGTACGCAGCTCGCCTCATCGGGCGCGCTGACCTCGCTGCCCGCCTCCGAGCGGCGCAGCCACGCCGATGCCCTCTACGGCGCAGGCCGCTACGACCAGGCTGCGGAGGAGTACCGCTCTTTGGGCGATGACGCAAGTCTCGATGCCGCCGCGCGCAATGCCATGCTCGTCGCCGCCGCCTCCTGTGACTGGAAGCTCAAGCGGCTGAAGGCTGCCGATCTCGAGCGTCTGCCGGATACCTCCGACGAGGCTGGCGCGCGCCGCCAGTATCTGCTGATGGAGCTTGCCCGCGACAAGGACGACGGCGAGACGCAGCGCTCCATCGTCGAAAGCATGAAGGCTCGTTTCCCCTCAAGCTCGTGGCTGGCCGAGGCGCTCTATTCGAGCGGAAATATGTATCTTCTCCGCAAGGATTTCCCCACGGCCATCGGTTACTATTCCGAGCTGGCGCGCCGGTTCCCGAAGTCCTGCGAGTCGCCCCACGCGGGCGCCTGCTCGAACTATTCGCCCAGCGCGCATTGGCGCGCGGCGTGGCTCACTTATCGCCTGGGGGATTACGCCAGCGCCGCCCGGATGTTCGACGAGCAGATTGCGCAGTACGCAGGCGGCAAGGAAATTCCTTCAGCCCTCTACTGGCGTGCGCGCCTCTACGAGGACAACCATCAGTATCCCGAGGCGGCCAAGTACTATCGCACTCTAACGCGGGTCTATCGCCACTACTATTATGCGGCGCTGGCGCAGGATCACCTCGCACACCTTGTGCAGCTTGAGCCTTCACTCGCACTGCAGACGGCCTCCGCCAACGTGCCCGATGAGTCCTCCCATATTCCCAGCCTCGATGCGCTGCAGCCCGAGGACATTCCCGAGCTTTCGGATGATGTTCCCGATCAGGATCCACATCTCGTCAAAGCCAAGCTGCTCGCGAATGCCGGCCTCAATGAGTACATCCCGGCAGAGATTCGCGCCGCCGATGGCAGCGACTCCTGGGGAGCCTTTGCCGAGGCTGCGATTTATGAAGCGTATGGCGAGACCGCCCATGCCATGCGCCTGATGAAGCGCGCGGTGCCGTTCTACACCTCGGCGCCGATCGACTCGATGCCCATGGCCTACTGGCGCATCCTCTTTCCGCAGCCTTACTGGCAGAACATTCGGGAAGCCGCGGCTGCCAACGGGCTCGACCCCATCATGGTCGCAGCGCTCATCCGTCAGGAGACGGAGTTCAATCCGAACGCCGTTTCGAACAAGAGCGCATACGGCCTGATGCAGTTGCTGCCGAGCGTCGGCAAGGCGATGGCGCATGAAGAGGGTATGGGGCATTTCCGCACCGAGGATCTGCTCGACCCTGGCACGAATGTGCGCCTCGGGACACGCTACCTCAAGCAGACGCTCGACAAGTTCGGCGACAAGCCCGAATACGCGTTCGCCGCTTACAACGCAGGCGACAACCGTGTTCTCGACTGGCAGGCCAGCGGCCGGTACCGCGACATGGATGAGTTCGTTGAGTCCATCCCTTTTACGGAGACGCGCGAATACGTGCAGGCCATCATTCGCAACGAAGAGATTTACCGTGAGCTGGAAAAGGCTCCCGGTGGGCGCGGCGCGGCAAATCCATAACAGGCTTTAGTCCGTAGCAGGCTTCAATACGCGGCAGGCAATCCCACATTCCGGTACTCCTTGTTTGAGAGGAGTGCCGGTATGATCGAGGGAACCCTCGCCTTTCAGAAGGATCTCCGCGTTGCTCTGCCGTCGCCTGCTATACGTGTATTTATTGCCTGTATTCGCTTTTTTCGTCTTCCCCGGTCACTCTCTTGGCGCGAAATCCCTGCCTGAAACTTCACCTGTGCAGGAATATCTGACGACCGCGGACCGCTCCAGCGTGCTCACTCCGCAACCCGCCCTCGCGTTTGCTCCGGAGACCCCGGGGGATGCCGGTCCTGTCATCCGGATCGATCCGAAGCAGAGCTTCCAATCCATCGAGGGCTTCGGCTACACGCTCACCGGCGGCAGCGCGGATCTGCTCATGCAGATGTCTCCGGAGCGCCGGCATGCGCTGCTTGAGGAGCTCTTCGGGAAGCGCTCTGGCGACCTGAACATCTCCGAGCTGCGGCTCACCATCGGCGCATCGGACATGGTTCGCCAGCTCTACACGTATGACGACATGCCTTTCGGTCGCACAGACCCGGAGTTGCGGCATTTCAGCCTCGCACCGGACAGGCAATCGATCCTCCCGGTGATGCATGAGATCCTCGCCATCCGCCCGGATCTGCACATCATGGCTTCGCCGTGGACCTGTCCGTCATGGATGAAGAAGGGAATTTCGCACGGAAGCCGGGATTTCCTTTCCGGCGACAGCCGGCGCATTCTCATGGCTTTTCTCTTTCTGCTCGCGGGGCTGACTGTGACGGCATTGGCCGTTCGCGGGCGCAGATGGACGGCATCGGCGATCATCGTCGCAACGTCGCTTGTTGTGCTATTCACGGCGGAGTGCCTGCTGGGGCTGCTGTTTCTTCTCCGTGACCATCCTTTCCATCGCACGCATGGCCATGTCACCGGCGACTTCCTGAACGTGATGCAGGATGACGACATGTGGCCGAAGGGCCGCCTGAATCCTGTGTACATCGGTCGCGATGCGCAGATGGCCGGTGGCATGATTCACGTGCTCGCCGCGTACACGGCTTCGGTTCTCTGGCTGCATGCTTCGGACAACCACACCACACGTTCCGGTATGCTCGCGCCGCGCTATTACGATGCCTATGCCCGGTATCTCGTCCGCTATTTTCAGGCGATGCAGCAGGAAGGCATCCCCATCGAGTCGATGACGATCCAGAATGAGTCCGAGGAGAACTTCAACAATCCCAGCCTGGCCTGGAATGCTGAGCAGCAGCGTCTCTTCGTCGCCAACAGTCTCGGCCCTGAGCTTCAGCGTGCAGGCCTGAAGACGAGGATCATCATCTACGATCACAACGCCGACCATATCGCTTTCCCGGAGCACATACTCGCCGACCCGGCAGCAGCGCGCTTTATAGATGGATCGGCCTTTCACCTCTACGCGGGCTCACTCGAAAATCTGAGCAAGATGCACGAGGCGTATCCGGCCAAGAATATTTACTTCACGGAGCAAATGGTGATCGAGGACACGCGCAACGGCGTGCCGTGGCCTGCTACCGAGCCCATCCGTCGTATTGCGATCGGAGCTCTGCGTAACTGGAGCCGCGACCTGATTCTCTGGAATCTGGCTTCCGACTCCGAAGCCGGGCCGCACATCCTCGAAGGCGGATGTCGTACCTGTCTGGGAGCCATTACCATCGACGGCGACCATGTGGAACGCCATCTCGGCTACATCACCCTCGCACACGTCTCGCGCTTCGTGCCATCGGGATCGGTTGTCATCGCAAGTAATGACACGATGCCATCCGGTCTCGGGAATGTCGCTTTCCGCACACCGGATAGTGGCTATGCGCTGCTCGTCACCAATGAAGGCCCGGCGCAGGGCTTCCGCATCGTCTGCGAGGGAAGAGAAGTGCGCGCTACGCTTCCCCACAATGCCGCGGCAACCTTCACCTGGAACTAGCTCATTCTCCGAAGACAACGGCTGCAGATCGCCAAGATCTGCAGCCGTTGTCTTTGCAAATGCCTTTCTATCGGAACAGGTTTGTCTTCGCCAGATCGATCACCTCATCGCCGCGTCCGCTCATCACGGCGCGCAGCATGTAGAGGCTGAAGCCCATCGCTTCCTGTGCCGAGATGGTCGGCGGCATAGAGAGCTCCTGCCGGTTCACCAGCACATCCACCAGAGCCGGTCCGTTGTGCGCGAGCGCTCTGCGCAGCGCAGGCTCCAGCTCCTCGGGCGATTCGACGTGGATGCCAAGCACGCCTGTTGTCTCAGCCAGTGCGGCGAAATCCGGGTTCACCAGCTCCGTGCCGTAATCCACAAGGCCCGCAGCCTTCATCTCCAGTTCCACAAAGCCCAGTGAGTTGTTCTGGAAGACCACGATCTTCACGGGCAGATTGTGCTGACGCAGCGTGAGCAGATCGCCCAGCAGCATCGCGAGCCCGCCATCGCCGGAAAGGGAGATCACCTGCCGCCCCGGATAGGCGCCCTGCACCCCCAGCGCCTGCGGCAGCGCGTTTGCCATCGAGCCATGATTCAAAGAGCCCAGCATCCTGCGCTTGCCGTTCATCTTCAGATAGCGCGCGGCCCATACCGAGGGTGTGCCTACATCGAAGGTGAAGACCGCATCCTCCGCCGCGACCTGGTCGATGATCTTAGCCACGTATTGCGGATGGATCGGCTTCTTGTCCGGCTCGCCCACTGCCAGTTCGTCGAGACCGGTGCGTGCCTTGGCATAATGATCCCGGCATTTTTCGAGATAAGACGAATCGGCTTTGTCTTCGATCAGCGGGAGCAGCGCTTCGAGTGTTTCCTTCACCGTGCCGACCAGCCCCAGCGTCACCTCCGTGCGCCGCCCGATCTGCTCACCGCGCACATCCACCTGAAGGATCTTCGCCTTGGGCGGATAGAACTGCCGATAGGGAAAGTCCGTGCCGAGCATCAGCAGCGCATCGCAGTTCATCATTGCGTGATAGCCCGAGGAGAAGCCGAGCAGCCCGGTCATGCCTACGTCATACGGGTTGTCGTACTCGATGAATTCCTTGCCGCGCAGCGCATGCACGATCGGCGATTTCAGCTTTCCGGCGGCGGCCATCAGCACTGCATGCGCGCCCTCGCAGCCCGCACCACCCAGGATCGTGATTTTCTTTGCGTTGTTCAGTATCTCGGCGGCCTGCCGCAGCTCTGCCTGCGAGGGGCGCACCGAGGATTGCGACGCAAGGATGCCGAGTTCGAGCGCCGGAGACGGACATTTGCGCAGCGCCACGTCGCCCGAGAGCACGACCACGGCCACGCCTCGTTTTGTCAATGCCGTGCGCATGGCGATGCCCAGCACCGTCGGCATCTGTTCCACCTGAGTGATGACCCCGACGTAGTGGCTGCATTCCTTGAAGAGGTGCTCCGGGCTGGTCTCCTGGAAGTAATTCGAGCCGACTTCCTGGCTCGGAATCTGCGCCGCGATCGCCAGCACCGGCACGCGGCTGCGGTGGCAGTCGTAGAGGCCGTTGATCAGGTGCAGGTTGCCCGGACCGCAGCTGCCCGCGCAGACTGCAAGCTTGCCGGTCAGATGCGCCTCGGCTCCCGCTGCGAAGGCCGCCGACTCTTCATGGCGGACGTGCATCCAGTCGAGGCCCTTGGTGGTGCGGATCGTATTCGTGATCCCGTTCAGCGAATCGCCTGCCACGCCCCACACTCGCTCTACGCCTGCCTTGGCCAGCGTTTCTACCAGCACTTCAGCCACAATCGCCATCTCAAATCCTCTCGTCGCGCGGTCTCGATGCCCGCCCCGATACAGACTTGCGCCTTGGACCGGGAGCACACACTATTTCTATGGGATGTCGTGCGGAGCGCCGGCGTCTCTTGTGGCTCCTGCTTTCTGTGGCGAGATGCAGCAGTGTTCGTGCGACCGATAAAAGCAAAGGGCACGCATCGCGTCTGCGATGCGTGCCCCTTTTATGCCGGTTTTCGGCTTCGGTATTACTGCGTGGCCGAGTTCCGTGCTGTCTGCTTCGCCGCTGCATCCTTGAGCGCCGACTGTTCGAGTTGCTCGGCCTGCGGCATGTAGGTCAGCGCCTTGGCGATCATCGGATCCCAGTCCGCCATCAGGCGCAGCCGCTGCGTCTCGCCGAACTGCGTGCCGAAGAGATAAGCCTTGATGTTGGTCTTCAGCCAATCGTTTACGCTCGCCAGATCCTGGTCGGTGTAAGCGATGTTCTGCGCGGTCAGGAACTGCTTGAAGTCCGCCATCACCGCATCGTCCACCTGGAAATCCTTCGAGACCGTGTGGTTGATGTCGTAGTGCTTGGTGAAGTTGAAGAAGACATTGTGCGCAGCCAGCAGCTCCTGGAAGTGGTTGGCCTTGGGCGTCGTGATGTCGTCATCGGGCGTAATGCCGCCACCGCCGTAGACCGTCCGGCCCGAGTCCGTCAGCTTGACTTCGCGGTCCTTGTTGTTCTGTGGCGTGTTGTGGTTGAAGTAGTAGTCGTACAGCGAGACGCCGTTGTAGTTACGCTGGATCAGGCGGCCGCTCGGCGTGTAGTAGTGATAGGTCGTCAGCGCCAGTCCGGTGTTATCCGAGAGAGGATAGACCGTCTGCACCAGGCCCTTGCCGAAGGTGATCTCGCCGGTGATGATCGCGCGATCGTGATCCTGCAGCGCGCCCGAAACGATCTCCGCGGCGGAAGCGGTGTTGTGGTTCACCAGCACGACGACAGGGAACACGTGTCCGCCATTGCCATGCTGCGCGCGGTAGCTCTGTTCGGGATAGGCGCGTCCACGCTGCGAGACGATGATCTGTCCCTTGTTCAGCAGCTTGTCGCAGACCGAAACCGCCTCGGTCAGCAGGCCGCCGGGGTTGCCGCGCAGGTCGAGCAGCAGGCCCTTGATGTCGCCCGCCTGATCGATCGCGTCGGAGAATTCGCGTCCCGTCGTCTCCTGGAACTGCGTGATGTGGATGTAGAGCACGCCCGGCTTGATCTCGTACTTCAGATCGATCGAGGGATGCGAAATGTCATCGCGGACCAGGTCGAAGGTCAGCGGAGAAGCCGCGCCCTCGCGGGTGATGGTCAGGTGCACATGCGTGCCCTTCGGTCCCTTCAGCAGATCGGCCACCGCCGAGGTGTCCAGCCCATCCGTCGCCTTGCCGTCCACCGAAACGATGAGATCGCCCGGCCGGATGCCGGCCTTGAATGCCGGCGTTCCTTCCGACGGATACACCACGACAATTTTGTTGCTCTGCTGCTGGATCGTCATGCCCACGCCGAAGTAGCGGCCGTGCTGGTCCTCACGCATCTTTGCGTAAGCCTTCGGATCGTAGAAGTTCGAGTGTGGATCGAGAGTGTGCAGCATCGACGGGATCGCACCGTCGTAGATCACGTCGTCCGGCTTATCCCCGGTCAGAGGCTCGGCATAATTGTCCGAGACGACCTGGTACACGTCGGTAAACTTTTTGAGGCTGTCACGAAAAGCCGATTCGTCGGTCGAAGACTGCGCTCCCACCTTCTGGCTGATGAACATGCCCGCGACACCGCAGGCCGAAAAAAAGACGGTAAGGGAGAGAAGCGTGCGACGGGCGCGTGAAGACATTCTGGGAAGAATCCTCTGGCCCCCGGCCCCGGCAGGAGAAGGACTTACGGGAGCGCTCTAGGCCGAAGTATAGCACCGGGCCTACACGGGAATCCCGCACAGGCCCATATCCGCAGCTCGTCCGGTAGTGATATCGAAATCGGGATGGGACGCTGACCGGCGGTTTCGTCCCGAGGCCCCGAGGCAAAAGCCGGGGCTCTCATCCGGCGCATCCGTCCTTCGCCGGATTTTCTCGTCTCCGGTGCTTTCCTTATAGGGGCCCCGCAAGTCTCATCCTGTGGACGCCTGGGAACCCGGACGGCCATGATCCCGGCCTTGGCGCGTGCCGCCGGTCTCCGGCGGCACGCGCAGCTCCGCAGGCACAAACCACGGAATCCGCTCTAGTTGCGGCTTCTTCGCATGATTCTCTCCGGCTCGCTCGCCGCGTCGGCCGCACTTCCTCTTTCCCCGGTTCCGCCTCACTGGCGTTCATCAGGGCGGGTGTTTAGAATGACCACAAGCGCGGCCAGGATGGGTCAGGACTTATCGCTCCCCCGATGCCGCCGATCGAGACGTTCATACAGATGACCCTTCGCTTTCCGCCGCATCGAATTGCCTGCGCCGTGCTGGCCGCCAGCCTGGCTGTTCCCACTCTCCATCCCGCCTTCGCGCAGTCGAAGCAGCCCGCCCAGGATGCTTCGCCCTACCAGGGTGAGGTCGTCGAGGACGTAGTCGCGCGCGTCAATGACCAGGTCATCAGCCGCTCCGACTATGCGCGCGCCGAGCAGGATCTCGAAAATCAGGCTCGCCAGCAGAACTGGACCCAGCAGCAGCTCTTCGAGCAGAAGCACCAGCTGCTCCGCGATCTCATCGATCGCCAGCTCCTGCTCTCCAAGGCCAAGGAACTCGACATTACCGGCGACACCGAACTGGTCAAGCGCCTCGATGAGCTCCGCAAGCAGAACAACCTGCCCACGATGGAAGCCCTTCAGAAGGCCGCCGAAGACCAGGGTGTCTCGTGGGAAGACTTCAAGCAGAGCGAGCGCAACCAGATCATTGCGCAGCAGGTCATCCGTCAGGAAGTCGGCCAGCACGTCAATGTAACGCCCTCCGAGCTGCAGGCCTACTACAACGATCACAAGCAGGACTTCACCCAGCCCGAACAGGTGCAGGTGAGCGAGATTCTGATCCCCACGGCGAACCCGGACGACAGCACTCAGGTCGCGGCCGCGCAGAAGAAGGCTGACGACCTCGAAAGCCAGCTCAAGAGCGGCGGGAACTTCGCCACGCTGGCCAAGGCCAACTCCGGCGGTCCCACGGCGGCCCAGGGCGGCGAGCTGGGTGAGTTCAAGCGCGGAGCGCTCTTCCCGTCCTCCAAGGATCTCGAAGACAAGGTCTTCGCGCTCCAGGGCGGCCAGTTTACCGAGCCCATCCGCACCCGCCAGGGCTTTGCGATTCTCGAAGTTACGCAGCACACCCAGGCCGGCGTCCAGCCCTACAAGGACGTAGAGGCCCAGGTGGAAGATGCCGTAGGTATGGCCAAGATGGGTCCTGCCATGCGCGATTACCTCACGCACCTGCGTGAGGATGCCTACATCAACATCAAGAGCGGTTACGAAGACGCCGGCGCCAGCCCCAACGAGATGAAGCCGATCTTCAGCGCCTACCAGCCGCCGCAGCCTAAGAAGAAGAAGAAGGTGGTTCGCGCCCGTTATCATCAGGCGCATCCGCGCGGACGCAACGCAGCGGCCGCGGCGCAGGATACCGAGACCGCTTCGGCTCCTGAACCTTCCAACGTACCGGCCGGTACGCCTTCGCTCGCCGATGTGCCGCAGGGCAGTGCTCCTGCCGCCGCGGGTGCAGCAGCTTCGACTTCTGCCGCTTCTTCTACTGCCGCTGCCGCTCCGGCTGCCAACGGCAAGACGCGCAAGCAGCAGGAAGCCAGCGCCAAGGCCGCCGCGACCCAGAAAGCCGGCAAGAAGGAAAAGATCCGCTTCGGTCAGGCTCCGCGTGAGACCCTGCCCACGGCCGATACCAAGACCGAGGACGCAGGCGCAAATGCGGATACCAGCACCCAGGTCGCCCAGAATAACGGCTCGAACCTGAAGGTGGTCGGTCCCGATGGTACGGTCGCCCCTGAGCAGGCCGAGGCGAAGAAGACCAAGGGCCGCTACTCGAAGCACGTGTCCGGTCCGAAGGTGAAGAAGCCCGATCCGTTCGCCCCGGTTGCACCCTCCACGGAGGACGTCGCCAGCCGCCAGGAGCAGGGCAAGGCTCTCGGCCTGAACGGCGACACTACCAAGCAGAAGAAGGTCGACGACACCAAGACCGGTCCCAAGCGCCGTATGAAGGACCGCAAGAAGGACAGCGATCAGACCCAGACTCCGAGCCAGTCGCAGCAGCAGGCCCCCGCGCCTGCTGCCCAGCCGGCCTCCACCCCGGCGCCCGCCGCACCGGCGCCACAGAACTAGTCTGATGAAAGAACCATCTGTCGCCGAATTGGCGAAGTACGAGAACCGCACCATCTCCGCGTACTTCGCCGTTACGGCGAAACAGGTCCGCAGCAAGAAAGACGGGGCTCCTTACTTTTCTCTGACCCTCGCCGACCGTACCGGTCAGGCGGAGGGGGTGATGTGGGAGACCTCCGGCGCCGGTGAATTCTCTACCGGCGACATCGTCAAGGTCCACTGCCAGGTGGGGCGCTACCGCGACAAGATTCAGCTCACCCTCGACCGCATTCGTGTTGCCGAGCCGGGCGAGTACCAGCTCGCGGACTTCGTTCCCAGCACCACCTATAACGTCGACGACCTCTGGGCGCGCCTCAACGGCTACGTCTCGAGCTTCACCGATCCGCACCTCCACGCGCTGCTCCGCTCCTTCCTCGACGACCCGGAATTTGCCTCGGCCTTCCGTGATGCGCCCGCGGCCAAAGGCATGCACCATGCCTGGATCGGCGGACTCCTCGAACACGTGGTCTCGCTGCTCGGCATCGCCGACCTCGCCGCGCGGCACTATTCCGTCCATCGCGACCTGCTGCTGACCGGCGTGATTCTGCACGATATCGGCAAGCTCTACGAGCTGCGCTGGGGCACGACCTTCGATTACACGCTCGAAGGCCAACTCCTCGGCCACATCACCATCGGTGTCAATCTCGTGGATAAGCGCATCGACGCCATCCCGGGCTTTCCGCCCGCGCTGCGCGTCCTGGTCGATCACATCATCCTCAGCCACCACGGCAAGTACGAATTCGGTTCGCCCAAGCTGCCCATGATTCCCGAGGCGATCCTGCTCAACTTCCTCGACGACATGGACGCCAAGATGCAGACCATCCAGTCGGAGTTCGAGCGCAACATCGCCGCCGGCCGCGCCCCGGGCGAGATAACAGACTACGTTCGCTCCATGGAGCGTCCGCTGCTCGATACCCGGGCATTCCTGGCGAAGAGCGGTGTCCCCGTCGCCGCAGCTGGCGCTCTGCCCGTTGCTCCGACCATCGAGTTCGCGACGGAGCCCGAGGCATCACTCCCTGCGGTCGAAGAGGAATTCGTCGTTGAGGAAGCGGCCGAGGCGGTCGTGATCGCGACTGTGGTCGATCCGGAGGACGATGAAGTGGACGAACACCGTGCTCGCGCTTCGAACGAAAACTCCTCCCCCGAACCGCAATCCCAGTTCGGCCTCTTCGGATCCTGAAAAGCAGGGTGTAGGGGATAAAATCCGGGTGCCCCACGTCTCGATTCTGAGACGTGGGTATTCGCAGCGGAACGAAATGGGTGCCCCATCCAAGCTCCGCTTGGGTGGAAGGGATAAATCCGTCTATGCTCTCTCCTGAGCCTTATCCCCTGATCCCAATCGAGGAGAAACCCATGGACACCATCGCCGGCTACCTGCTCAAGACCGAGCCCTCTGTCTATTCCTTCGCTGATCTTCAGCGCGATGTCGAGACCACCTGGGACGGCGTTACTAACCCTGCCGCGGTGAAGTTTCTCCGGGAGATGAAGAAGGGGGCGAAGTGCGTCATCTATCACACCGGCGATGAGCGCACCGCCATCGGCACAGCCACGGTGCTGTCCGTCGATCCCACCGATTCCAGGGCGCCGATCGTCCGTATCAAGGTCGGCAAGCCGGTAAAGACGCCCCACAGCCTCGCTGAAATCAAGGCCAATCCGATCTTTACGCAGTCGCCGCTGGTCACGCAGAGCCGCCTCTCGGTTGTGCCCCTAAATGAGGCGCAGTGGGACTGGCTCACGCTCTCGTAGCGGATTGTCAGCTCGACCGAAGCGGAGGGATCTGCGGCTCCCACCTCCTGCGCGGGTGAGACAGTTCGATGAGGACTTCCCGTCCTCCAGCTTCTAATACAATGAAAAGTCAGGCGTCTTGAGCCGCGGCGTATCGCTGCGGCCGGCCCGTTTTTGCAGATCGGACGGTACAGGGAAGAATGCTGCGTTTTTCAACCGCCGGGGAATCCCACGGCGAGAGCCTCATTGCATTGGTTTCGGGCATGCCTGCGGGCGTTCCCATTGATGGCGCGCGCGTCAACCGCGAACTCTGGCGTCGCCAGCAGGGCTACGGCCGCGGCGGCCGCATGCGCATCGAGCAGGACACCGCGCAGTTTCTCTCCGGCGTGCGCCACGGCAAAACCATCGGCTCGCCCATTGCCATCGAGATCGAGAACCGCGACTGGAAGAACTGGACCGAGATCCTGCCCGTCGAGACCGGTGACCCGTCGAAGCACAAGGCCGTCGCCTCGCCGCGCCCGGGTCACGCCGATCTGGCCGGAGCCCTGAAGTACGATTTTCCCGACGCTCGCTACGTGCTCGAGCGCGCCTCTGCCCGTGAGACCACCTCGCGCGTGGCTGCTGGCGCTGTCGCCAGGGCTCTGTTGCTCGAACTCGGCATCGACCTCGCCAGCCACATCGTCCGCGTTGGAGGCGCTGAGCTCTCGCGCCCCGCAACCTGGGATGAGATCAGCGCGCTGCGTGAGAAGAACGAAGTCCTGCTCAACTGCGTGGATGAAGAATCCGAAGCCCGCATGAAGGCCGAGGTCGACATCGCCCTGCGCACCGGCGACTCCGTCGGCGGCATCTTCGAGGTCGTCATTCACGGCGCGCCTGCGGGCGTGGGCACCTGCGCTAACTGGGACGAACGCCTTGACGGCATCCTCGCGCAGGCCGTCATGTCGCTCCAGGCCGTAAAGGCTGTCGAGATCGGACGCGGTGTGACCGCCGCAGCCTCCATGGGCTCGACCGTGCATGACTCCATCGGCTACGCCGAATCGCTCGCCGAAGGCGCACATACGCGCTTCACCCGCGATCACAACAACGCAGGCGGCATCGAGGGGGGCATTTCGAATGGCGAAGACATCGTTGTCCGCGGTTACCTCAAGCCCATCTCCACGCTGCGCCGTCCGCTCGGCTCGGTGAAATTCGATGGACGCGAGCTGACGAAGGCAGCGTATGAACGCAGCGACGTTTGTGCGGTGCCGGCTGCGGGTGTCGCGGCCGAGGCCATGGTCGCGCTCGCCTTCGGCAAGCTTGTTCTTGAGAAGTTTGGCGGCGATTCGCTCCGCGAGATCAAGCGTAACTATGACGGTTACATTGACCAGATCCGGGCGTACTAAGGGAGACCGCGATGATCAGACCAATCGTGAAGTATCCTGACCCGATTCTGGAGCGCCCCACCGAGCGTGTTACCGAGTTCAACGACGAACTGCGCCAGCTCGTCAACGACATGTTCGAATCGATGTACGACGCCAAGGGCATCGGCCTGGCTGCGCCGCAAATCGGCGTCTCGAAGCGCATCACTGTCATCGATCTCAGCTTCAAGGAAGATCCCGAAGACAAGATCGTTCTCATCAATCCGGAAATCATCCATCGCGAAGGCAAGCAGCACGAGGAAGAAGGCTGCCTGAGCCTGCCGGACATCCGCGAGAAGGTGACCCGCGCTGCGAAGGTGACCGTGAAGGCGCAGGACGTGAATGGCGAGTGGTTCGAGATTGACGGCGAAGAGCTGCTGGCCCGCGCCTTCCAGCACGAGATCGATCACCTCGACGGCGTGCTCTTCTTCCGCCGCGTGAGCGCGCTCAAGCGTGACCTCATGCTGCGTCGCATCCGCAAGTTGCAGCGGGCAGGGGACTGGTAGACGCCGGTCCTGCTCTGTTTTCTTGCTTAACCAGTGAAATATTCGAGGCGAATGATGAAATTCGTATTCTGCGGCACCCCATCCTTCGCCGTTCCCACGCTCGAGGCCGTGCTGCGCGCCGGCCACGAGCCGTTGCTCGTCGTCACCCAGCCGGATCGCCCCGTGGGCCGCAAGCAGGAGATGGTTGCACCCCCGGTCAAGGTGACCGCACTCGCGCACGGTATTCCCGTCGTTCAGCCTGAAAAGATCAAGACCAACGCCGAGTTCCGCGCGCAGCTGGAAGCACTCAGGCCGGACGTGATCCTCGTCGTCGCCTATGGCCGCATCATCCCGAAGTGGATGCTCGACCTTCCACCGCATGGCAACATCAACCTGCATGGATCGCTGCTGCCGAAATACCGCGGGGCCGCGCCCATCCAATGGGCCGTCGCCGACGGCGAGCCGATCACCGGCAATACTACTATGCGCATCGATGAAGGCCTCGATACGGGCGATATGCTTCTCCAGCGCGAGCTGACTATCGCTCCGGACATGACCTCGGAAGATCTCTTCCCGCGCCTCGCTGCCATGGGTGCGGATCTGATGGTCGAAACGCTGGCAGGTCTTGAAGCCGGCGCGCTGCCGCCGCGTCCTCAGGATCACGCGCTCGCATCGCACGCGCCGATTCTCACGCGGGAAGACGGCCGCATGAATTTCCTGCAGCCTGCAATGGCACTCTACAACCGATGGCGCGGCTTCCAGCCCTGGCCCGGCGCGTGGACCACGCTCGAAGGCAAGAAGCTCATCGTGCACCGCCTCATGCCGCATGACGCTGGCGCCATCCCAGCGAGTCACGCTAATCCCGGCGAGCTGCGCGTTGAACAGGGGCGCCTCTTTGCCGCATGCGGAGAACACACCTGGCTCGAACTGGTCGAAGTGCAGCTCGAAGGGAAGCGCCGCGTCGCTGCGGCGGAATTCCTTCGTGGGCATTCGCTCGACGGCGTAAGGCTCGGCCACATTGCGGGTGAACCATGATCGCTCCCGCCCGCTCCATCGCATTCGAAATCCTCCTGCATGTAACCGATACGGATACAAATTCGCACAGTGACGAATTGCTCCGCGACCCGCAGGTGAATGCCCTGTCCCAGCAGGATCGCGCCCTGGCTACGACGATGGTGCTTGGCACACTTCGCTGGCAGCTTCAGCTCGATGCGCGCATCCGCCCGCTGCTCGCGCGTCCGGATACGAAGCTTTCTCCGGGCGCGGAGACGGCGCTTCGTCTCGGCGCATTCCAGCTTCTGCACCTCGATCGCATCCCCCCGCACGCCGCTATCGGCGAAAGCGTGGAGCTCACCAGGCGTGCCGGCGAACACTTCGCCACCGGGCTGGTGAACGCTGTGCTGCGTAAGCTCGCCAAGTCTCCCAGGGTGGATGCAGCGCCTGCATCCCTCGCGGCAGAGTATGCGCATCCCGCATGGCTCGCCGAGAGCTGGATTCGCAATTACGGCGAGCCTGCCGCCCGTGCTATCTGTGCCTTCGATCAGCAGCCCGCGCCGGTTACGATTCGTCTTGTCCATCCCGAGGCGGAAGCCTCACTCGTAGAAGCAGGCATCGAGCTTGCTCCCGGCAGCTTTCTCGCGGCTGCACGTCGCGTGGTGGGTGGCGATGTTGCCCGCACACAGGCTTTCCGCAATGGCTGGATCCGCATCCAGGACGAAGGTTCGCAGCTCGTCGCAGAGCTGGCAGGGCAGGGAAGCCGCATCCTCGACACGTGCGCTGCGCCGGGCGGCAAGACCGCCATTCTCGCTGAGCGCAGTCCTGAAGCAGACATCACCGCTGCGGATATCAACCGCCGCCGCCTCGATGCCATGCGTCGCAACCTCACCGCTCTCGGTGACCGCATCCATTTCGTCACGCAGGATGCCGCGAGCATGACGCTCGCACCTGAGCACGATCTCATCCTCTGCGATGTTCCATGCAGCGGTACCGGCACCATCGCGCGCAATCCTGAAATCCGTCTCCGTCTCGCAGCCGATGACCTCACACGTCACAGCGAGCGCCAGCGTCGCATTCTTGCTGCCGCACTCGGAGGCCTTGCGCCGGGCGGACGCCTCATCTACTCAACCTGCTCCCTGGAGCCGGAAGAAAACGAGCAGGTCGTCGAAGCGGTTCTCGCCGCGCGCCCCGGCTTTACCTGCGTACCTGTCTCAGCTGAGCTTGCAGCGCTTGCCGTGAGCGGTCGCGTCCACGAAGAAGGCTCCGCGAAGCTTGCCGCGCACGCGCTCCGCGATGGCTACCTCCGCACCCTCCCCGGTATTCTCGATTGCGACGGATTCTTCGCCGCCATCCTGACTCAGTCTTAACCCGGGAGCGATCCTTCACATGGCAAAGAAACGGATGGAGCAGGACCTGGAAGCTCTTGATGCCGTTGTCGCTCTGCCACTTGAAGCTCGCATCGAGCCGCTCCGCGCGGCTCTCCGCCATCGCAATAATTTTGTCGTCGCCCGTGCCGCGAAGCTGGTCGAGCAGGCGCCCCTGCCTGCGCTGATTCCCGAGCTGCTCACCGCGTATGACCGCTTCTTTGCGGATCCCGTAAAGACCGATCCGCAGTGCTGGGCCAAGAATGCTCTCGTACATGCGCTCGCCGCGCTCGATCATCAGGAGGCCGAGCCCTACCTGCGCGGCGTTGTGCATCGCCAGTTCGAGCCGGTGTGGGGCGGCCAGTCCGATACCGCGTCCACCCTGCGCTCGCACTGCCTCTTCGCGCTCATACCCTGCCGCGAACTCTCCGAGCCTACGCTGCTGCGCCACTTCATCACTGCGTTGGCGGACCCCATCCCCACCGTGCGTGCCAGCGCCGCACGCGCCATTGCACAGCTTGAAAGTTCTAGCGCCTCACTGCTGTTGCGTCTGCGCGCAGAGGTGGCCGGCCTCGCCGCGGAGAAAGAGGAGGCCGAAGCACTTGGCGCCTGCTATAGCGGCGTGCTTGCTATCGAAGGCCATTCCGCCATCGCGTGGGTCGCAAAGTTTCTTGTGCGCGAGGATGATGCCGCTGCCGAAGCAGCGCTCGCCCTTGCGGGTACGCGCGCCCCTGAGGCCGTCTCGCCGCTGCGTGCTGCTTTCGCCCGCGTGGGCGATCCGTGGTTCGCATCCGTCCTGCTCTCCGCGCTCGCTCTCACCCGCCAGCCGGAAGCTGCGCAGTTCCTTCTCGCGCAGATCGAGGCGGAATCCTATTACGCCGAGCAGGCAGTCGAGGCTCTCCTGCGCGCTTCCCCTGCTCCGGAATTGCTCGAGCAGCTCACGCGGTTGGTGCAGGGAAATACGCGTCTTCAACGCGTCCTCGACCGGGAACGCGGCTGATTCCGCCTGATTCTCACCCTGCTGCGCAAAATGAATCATCGTGGTTGGTCGTTCTTTCATCCAATTCTGTGTGACGGAACATTCCACCGACTCTTCTCTCTCCCCAACGATCGAGCGCATGCGCCTCGATCTTGTGCGTCGCCAGCTCGTCGTGCAGCATGTCGAAAAGCTCTCGCCGCGTATGATTCGCATCTCCGTCGGCGGTCCGGAGCTCGCAGGATTCAACAGTCCATCGCCCGACGACCATATCAAGATCTTCTTTCCCGGTCCCGATGGACAACCGATAGGCCGCGACTTCACGCCGCGCAGATACGACCCCGCCGCAGGCAGGCTCGATATCGATTTCGCCTTGCATGAAGGTGGCATCGCTTCCGCATGGGCAGAGCATGCGCGTCCGGGCGATACGCTCTTCATGGGCGGTCCTCGCGGATCGAGCGTGGTGCGCGCCCCGGGAGCGTGGTGGCTGCTCATCGGCGACGAGACGGCGCTGCCCTCGATCGGACGCCGCCTCGAAGAGTTCGAAGCGGGTACAAAGGTTCTCACATTAACCGCGGTCGCAGAAGCCACTGAGCGACTCATCTGGTCGACACCCGCTGATCTCGCAGAGCACTGGGTCTATCGCGCAGACCCGGCCGATCCTGCTCCGCTGCTCGAAGCCGTGCGTAAGCTCGAATTGCCCGCAGGCCCAGGCTTCATATGGGTCGCGGCTGAGACGGAAGTCTCTCGCGCCATCCGCCAGCATCTGCTGGAAGAACGCCATCATTCCGAGGCGTGGATCAAGACCTCCGGCTACTGGACTGCAGGCAGCGCGGGAACAGGCAGCAAGTAAGAGCGTCGGCGAGATGGACACCCCATCATGTGTCCGTCTCGCGATAAAAACGGTTCGCTCGCAAAATATGCCGCGCCGTGAAACAAAACTCTGCTAACATGCAGAAATCTACTCTGCGAAAGGGAGGCACCGTGATGGATAAGATGATTCATTTCGTTACGCCCGGCGATCTGACTGCGCTGCGGCCCATGGTCCTTCCTCCAGTCTCGCGCAGCTAAGACTTCTCCTTTCTTCAAACTGCTCGCGGGCGTGGCGTTGGCCTTAACCGCTCCGTTCTTTTTCCTGTCGCCGTCGGGGTTTCTCCGCGGCCTCTCTGTCTCTCTATAGGTGTTTTTTATGAGTCAACGTTCCAGCCAGAACGCGATTCGGGAAGTTCTCACATTTTTGCTGCGCCATTGGCGACGTGAGTGGCCATATGTGCTCTGGGTTGCCGGCTGCATGCTCACGGCCACAGTGGCCGATCTCTTCATGCCAATCTACTCCGGCCGGCTGGTCGATGCGCTTGCCTCGCATCCCGCCTCACGCGCGATGGCTTTGTTCACTGCAGGCCGATCCATCGGCATGATGCTCTTTCTCGGTGTCTCGCTCGCATTGCTGCGTTATGCGGGCATGGCGGGGATTATCCGGCTCTCGCTGCGCCTCATGACGCGCTTCTCCGGGGAAGCCTTCTGGCGCGTGCAGCGCTTCTCCACCGATTGGCATGCGAACAACTTCGCCGGAGCCATCGTGCGCCGCATCACGCGCGGCATGTGGGCGGTCGACATGCTCGACGACATCCTGCTGCTCGATCTGTTGCCCGCGCTCGTCGTGCTCATCGGTGCATCGTTCCTGCTCGGATGGCGCTGGCCCGTGATGGGCGCTCTGGTTGGTGCGGGCGCTGTCGCGTACATCACCATCTCCATCGTGCTCTCGGTCTACTACGTCTCGCCGGCGTCGCGTCTCTCGAACGCGCAGGATACGCGCATCGGCGCGGCCATGGCCGACTCCATCACTTGCAACACGGTGGTGAAGTCCTTCGGTGCCGAGCAGCGCGAAGACGCGCGGCTGGGTCGCGTGCTCGACAAGTGGAAGAACCGCACCGCACGGTCATGGATCTTCGCTACTCGCAACGGCGCCGCGCAGCAGCTGCTCTTGCAGGCGTTGCGTACGGTGGTGCTTTCCTGCGCGGTGTGGCTGTGGTGGAAGGGACGCGCAACAGCGGGCGATCTCACCTTCGTGCTCACGAGTTACTTCATCGTGCATGGCTATCTGCGTGACATCGGGCAGCACGTGCGCAACTTGCAGCGCTCCGCCAATGACATGGAGGAGATGGTGCAGTTCTATGCGCGTCCGCTGGGCATCGAGGATCATCCGAATGCCGCGCCGATTCGCCTGCGCGAAGGAGAGATCGTCTACGACAACGTCACCTTCCGTTATGCAGGTCAGGAGGAGCCACTATTCCGCGATTTCTCGCTGCGTATTCGTGCAGGCGAGCGCATCGGTCTCGTGGGACATTCCGGCTCGGGCAAGACGACCTTCGTGAAGCTGCTGCATCGTCTCTATGACGTCGATAGCGGCAGCATCCGCGTCGATGGGCAGAACACCGCCAATGTCACGCAGGAGTCGCTGCGTGCGCAGATGGCGCTGGTGCCGCAGGAGCCGATCCTCTTCCATCGCACGCTCGCGGAGAACATCGCCTACGGGCGTCCGGGTGCGCCGATGCATGAGGTCGAAGCTGCCGCACGCCTCGCCAATGCGCACGAGTTCATCGCCCGTCAGCCGAAGGGCTACCAGACGCTGGTGGGCGAGCGCGGTGTGAAGCTCTCCGGTGGTGAACGTCAGCGAGTGGCACTGGCACGCGCGTTCCTCGCAAACACGCCGGTGCTCGTTCTCGATGAAGCGACCTCGAGTCTCGACTCTGAGTCTGAGGCGCTGATTCAGGAAGCGATGGAGCGGCTCATGGCCGGGAGAACAAGCATCGTAATCGCACACCGTCTCTCCACCGTGCGCATGCTCGATCGCATTCTGGTCTTCGAGAGAGGCAGGATCATCGAGGAGGGCACGCACGAAGAGCTGGTGCGCCGTGTCGGCGGCACCTACCAGCGGCTCTTCGAGCGCCAGGCTCTCGGTCTGGTCGTGGACAGCGAGGAAAGAGAGGAAGTCGATGAAGAGGAGACGGACTTCAACGATGAAGCCGTAGCCTACTGAGGCTAAGCGGTCTGGTCGCTGTGCGAGCGATCAGGCCGCTGCCTCATCCCCAGCGGGCGGGTGGCAGCGTCGTGGTGGGAGCAGGCTGCACCAGCTCCGAGCTAAAAGGCTTGGGGCGATGGAACATGTAACCCTGAAAGTGATGAATGCCGAGGTCGAGCAGCGCCGAGAGATCGGCCTGTGTCTCCACGCCTTCGGCTACCAGCTGCAGCCCCATGCTTCTTGCGATTGCTGCCGATGCCACGGCCAGAGCGCGGTCCACGGGATCTGAGTTGATGTCGCGAACCACCTGGCGATCCAGCTTGATGCCGTCGAAGCGCACGCGCTTCAGCACATCGAAGGAGTTGTAGCCCATGCCGAAGTCGTCGAGCATCACGCGCGCGCCCAGTGCGCGCAGCCGGTTGACGAAGTCGATCTCGTCCTGGGTCCAGTTGATGCGCTCGGTCTCGGTAATCTCGACGCGCAGGCGTGAGCAGATATCGGGATGATGCTGCATCAGCGCCAGCAGCCACGACGAAAATTCCTGATCGGCCACCGTGCTCGAGCTGAGATTGATCGAGAGGTAGCTGCCGATCTCTGCCGCGAGAGAAGCGTCGTGCAGCGATTGCGTGAGCAGTTGCAGAGCGCGGCGTGATACCCAGCGATCGATCTGCGTCAGGAGACCCATGCGTTCTGCCGCGGGAATGAAGGCATCGGGGAAGATGTAGCCGTTTTCGCCATCACGCAGTCGGATCAGGCACTCGACGCCGAGTAGTGTGCCGTCTGCGGAGTTGATCTGCTGGTGGAAGAGTTCGAACTGCTCCTCATTGATCGCCGTGCGAATCTTGTTCGCCCAGTTCATGTCTTCCTGGATCAGCGACAGTCTCGGATCGCGGCTCGAGTAAAAGCGGAAGCGATTGCGGCCCTGGTTCTTGGCCAGGTAGCAGGCAGAGTCGGCCTCGGTCAGCAGCCGGTCCAGCGAGTTCGGACCGCCGATGATACGGGTGATGCCGAGGCTCGCGGTGATCTGATAGCGATGATGCTGGTAGATGAATTCGAAGTTCGAGATCGCATGCAGCAGACGCTCCGCGCTGCGATGCGCGGCTTCGTAGTTCGCGTTGCGGAGCACGAGCACGAACTCGTCTCCTCCGAAGCGCGCGAAGAAGTCCGACGTGCGGATGACGCTCCGTATCTGGTGCGCAAGGCTCTTTACCAGCAGGTCCCCGGCAGCATGGCCGCTGGTATCGTTCACCACCTTGAAGTGATCGAGGTCCATGAAGAAGAGAAAATGATGCCGGTGCTCGGAGTCCGGCTCTTCCAGCAATGACTCGATGACCTTCTCCGCCGCGGAGCGATTGGGCAGCCCCGTCAGGAAATCGTGGTTGGCCTGAAAGTGCAGTTTCTCGGTGAAGGAGATCGCCTCCGAGGCATCCTGGAAGACGAAGACCGCGCCGATAATCTCACCCTTCAGATTGCGCAGCGGCGAGATGGAATCGGTGATCGGCCGCAGATCGTCGGCAAAGGTGCGAAGGCGGGTGAAGGCGGGAATGCGGTTCAGTTCGCCCGACTGCAGCGTGACCTCAAGCGGATCGGTATGCAGGGGCTCACCGGCTGGATTACAGAGCCGGATTACCGAGGAGAAGGGGCGTCCGACAAGCTCTTCGACCGGCGCATCGACCATGCGCGCCGCAGCCTCGTTGCAGTAAGTGATGACACCGTTCAGGTCGGTGCGGATCACACCGTCGGCAATCGACGCGAGCGTGACCTGGGCCAGCTCCTTGGCTTCGAAGATCTCCTCTTCGTACTGGCGCCGCGCGGTGGTCTCATGGTACTGCGAAAGGAAGTGCAGCGGCTGGCCATGATCGTCGTGAAGCAGCGTCATCGCCACTTCCATCCATACGTAGCTGCCATCCCGCTTGCGGTAACGCTTCTCGTGAACGCAGCGATCCAGCTCGCCATGCCACAGCTTGCGCCGGTATTCGGCGGAGATGGCGCGATCTTCTGCCGGAGTCAGCTCCACCGTGGTCATCTCGCCCACAAGTTCTGCTTCCTGGTAGCCGAGTGTCGCGCAGAAGGAAGGGTTAGCCAGGATGATGCGGGTTTCCGCATCCGTCATCACCAGTCCATCCGGAGAGTTCCAGGTGAGCATGCGGAGCCGTTCTTCGGTCGTGTGCCGGGAAAGACGCTCGCTCTCGATCGCATCCACGTCGAAGATGACGCCGGAGAGAGTCTGTACCTGGCCATCCTGAATCACCGGACGTCCCGCGGCCATGACCTCGATCACAAGTCCATCCGCACGGCGCAGCTTCAACCGCAGGGACCACTCTTTGCCGCTCTCGACCGCCTCTGCAACCGCTGCCCTGATCTGCGAACGCGAGTCCTCTGTGTAGAACTCGATGGCCGTTTCGAGAGTCGGAGTAATCTCACCGGGCGTCAGGCCGTGCAGACGAAAGGTGCCGTTCGACCACCAGAGTTCACGGGTGACCCAGTTCAACGTCCACATGCCTGCGTGGGAATGCTCTTCAAGAAGGTTGAGTGCGTTCTGCATCGATGAGGGCTTTCCGAACCCGGGTTTCATGCTTCCGATGAAGGACCTCGACCCTGCGTTCGACATCATGCAGCAGCGCGGGCGGCCTTGCTAAAGACTAGAGTGTCCCGTTATGGAACTGACATAGCACTTACGAGGTATGAAAATAGCTCTATCGTGCGCCTGCTGTATCAGTTACGGCGCGATGGCTTCGGAAGTCCCTCTGCCAGTCCGCGGCTCTCGAGCTCCTGCATCAGCTGCTCGATGGAGTGGAATTGGATCGCATGCAGCCCCATCTCCGTCGCCGCTGCAATGTTCTCCGGCTTATCGTCGATGAACAGCGTCGTCGCAGGCGATACACCCAGCCGCTCGCAGGTGTGCGTGTAGATCGTCGGATCCGGCTTGCCGATCCCGATCTCGCACGACCACGTGTGGTGCTGGAAGTGTGCCAGCCATCCGAACTCCTGGCGCATGTAGCGCAGCATGTCCTCGCCCATGTTCGAGAGAATCGCCGTAGGATACCCGGCGTCCTGCAGCGCCACCACCCATGCCAGCATCTCCTCGTTCAGTGACGCCCACATGAGAATATCGGTCTCGATCAGGCTTTCGATCTGCTCCGCCGTGAAGGTTGTCCCGGCATCGGACGCAACGCTCTTCCAGTAGGCCGTGCCGTTGAGCTCGCCCAGGTCATACGGATGCCGGAAGCGCCAGTAGGAAGGGAACAGCTGTTCCTCCGTGAGACCGGTCAGCGCGATCATTCTGTCCTTGGCCACGGCATCTTCGGGATTGCTGAGAACACGTCCGTAGTCGAAGATAACTGCGGTGATCGGCATGAGGTGTAGCTCCTTGATGTTTCCGGGGCTGCGGCAAAGCAGCGCCACGATGAATCGGGCGCGCAGCCGCATCAAAGCGCCTGCGCAGAGAAAAGCACTGTCTTTATTATGCCCAAGGCGCACGCGGATTTCGTACTCCGAACGCGCGGGCGTGCGCTGGAAGGGCTATGCGCGGGAATCGTGAAAAGATATTCCCGATGACCGTTGTCCCCAGCTTCTCCTCCCGCACCGCGTGGAACAGTGAAGAGTCCGACCTGGCGAGCGCTCTGCGGGAGCGCCGCGCGGCCGGTCTCCCGCTTTTCGATCTCACCGCTTCGAATCCCACGCATTGTGGCTTTGACTATGACTCCGCCGCGCTTCTCGCGCCGCTTGGCGACTCCCGTGCTCTCGAGTACGATCCCGATCCTCGGGGCATGCGGGCTGCGCGCGAAGCCGTCGTCCGCTACTACGCGCAGCAGGGAAGCACCGTTCCCGTGGAGCATGTTCTGCTCACCACCAGCACCAGCGAGGCCTATAGCTATCTCTTCCGGCTGCTCGCCGACCCCGGGGACGAAATCCTCATCGCGCAGCCCAGCTATCCGCTCTTCGATTTCCTCGCGCAGCTCGAAGACGTGCGGCTCACCCCGTATCCGCTCTTCTACGACCATGGCTGGCATCTCGATCTCGAAGCGCTGCGCCGCTCGATCGGGCCGCGTACTCGCGCCATCGCGCTCGTGCATCCGAACAACCCCACCGGGCACTTCACGAAGCCCGGGGAGCGGGAAGCGCTCGAACATCTCTGCGCCGAGCATGGTCTGGCACTCATCGTCGACGAGGTCTTTCTCGATTACGCTCTCGGCGGCGAGCCGGCCATCAGCTTCGCTACCGGAGAGCATCCTGCGCTGACCTTTGTCCTGAGCGGACTCAGCAAGGTCGCAGCGCTGCCGCAGATGAAAGCCTCCTGGATCGCCGCCTTCGGTCCTGATGCCGCCCTCCGGCCTGCACTCGCGCGTCTCGAGATCGTCGCCGATACCTTTCTCGCCATGAATGCGCCCATCCAGTGCGCGCTGCCGGTCTGGCTCGAAAATCGCACCGGCATCCAGCAGCAGATTCCTACCCGCCTGCGCGCAAACCTGGCGTCGCTCGATGCAGCGCTCGCCCGGCAGGGCATGGTTTCGCGCCTCGAAGTGGAGGCGGGCTGGTACGCCGTCCTGCGCATTCCCGCGCTCGCGCCCGATGAGGAGGTAGCCCTCAATCTGGTCCGCGAGCACGGCGTCAGCGTCCATCCCGGCTCCTCCTTCGGCTTTCCGGGCAGCGGATGGCTGGTCGTCAGCCTGCTCACGCTTCCGGAGGAGTTCGCATCCGGCATCGAGAGGCTGCTCGTGACCTTTCGCGGAACAGAGTTCGACCAGGAAGGCGTTTTCTCTCGGGAGGGGTAGCGCTTCTCAGTAGAATGGCGAAGAATGCTTCGTCGCTCCCGTCTTCGCACCGTCGCCTCGCTCGCCCTCTGCACTTTGCTGACACCTCTGCTCCATGCGGTGAGCGTTCACGGCACGGTGAAGGACCCGGCCGGCCGGCCGCTCGAGGGCATCATCGTGGCCCTGCTGCAGAACGGCACCGTCATCACCAGCGCCCGCACCGGCGGGGATGGGACCTTCGAGCTCACCTCTTCCGCGCACGGTCAGTTCAATGTGCTTGCCGGCGGCATCCATTTCCGGCAGGTGCTGGCTCGTACGTTTTACGGCGGCACCTTCGACTCGGTGAATCAGGACCTCATCCTCGAGCCGGAGTGGGTGCGCGAATCCATGGTGACCACTCCCACCGGGATTCCGCAGTCGCAGGGGCTGGCCAGCAACGCCGTCAGCACTATCGAGAAGTCGGCATTCACTAACAAATTTGACCTGGTCGACGCGCTTCGCCAGGTTCCCGGCTTCCAGGTCGTCCAGAGTGGCCAGCGCGGCGGTGAGACCTCGGTCTACGTTCGCGGCGGCAACGCCGACTCCAACAAGGTCCTGCTCGACGGCGCTCCCATCGAAGACATAGGCGGCGGCTTTGACCTCTCGACCATTCCTTCGACCGGCATCGCCTCGGTCGAGGCCTATCGTGGCCCCAACAGCGTGCTCTGGGGATCGGACGCGGCTGCCGGCACCATTGCCTTCACCACCCCGCGCGGCACCACGACCTTTCCCTCGCTGCTGTATGAGGGCGATGGCGGCGGTTTTGGCACCTACCGCAACGAAGTTCAGCTCGCCGGAGCACGGACCCGTCTCGACTATTACGGCGCTTACGCCAACCTGCAGACAGGGAACTCGCTGCCGATGGACGAGCACCACAACATCACTGAAGTGGTGAACCTCGGCTATCAGTATTCCGCTTCGACCTCGATCCGCCTCATTGCCCGCAATGGGGACGTGGCGACCGGGCAGCCCGGCACCTACTCCTTCTTCGGCATGTCGAACGATGGCAAGCAATCCGGGCAGGACATCTTCATGACCGGCTCCATCGATCACACCTTCAGCGACACCTGGCACGGCACGGTTCGTTACGGGCTGGCGCGCAAGCGGGACGAGTCGCAGCAGTGGTATCCGGCCGGGGATTACATCGAGGGCAATTACTACGGCAATGAGGTCACCATCCGCGGCGCGAATGGGTATGAGGCGACCGGCCGCGCGCTGATGAACTATGGCAGCGTCGGCGCTCACACCACGGACCTCGATTCGAACCGCGACAACCTCTATGCGCAGACGGATTTCAGCATCCTGCCGCACCTCGGCGGCGTGGCCGGCTTCCGGTACGAAGACGAGCGCGGCATGGAGAACAAGCTGGCCTACGGCCGCGCGGAGACGGTCGAACGCTCGAACTACGACTACACGCTCGCGCTGAACGGCGACCTCGATCACCAGCGCATCCTCTATTCCTTCGCCGGAGGCGTGCAGAAGAACGAGCTCTACGGCACACAGGGAGCGCCGCGTGTCGGCGTGACGTATTACCCGGTCTTTCCCGGCGCGGGCGCATTCCACGGCACCCGGCTCACCTTCAATTTCACCAATGGTGTGAAGGAGCCGAGCCTCGACGATCAGTACGGCTCGCTCTACCAGTTCCTGCTCCAGAACGGCGGCGGAGCCACGGTGCAGAAGTATGGCATCTCGCCCATCCGGGCCGAGCAGACGCGCACGTATGACGGCGGCGTCGAGCAGAATTTCTTCAACGAGCGCCTCCTGCTGCGTGCGACGTACTTTCACAATGAATTCGGCCGCCAGATCGAGTATGTCGGCGCGAACCTCGTCCCTTACCTGCTGCCGCAGCTTTCCGCCGCGCAACAGCAGAGCCTCGAAGGCTATCTCGAGAGCGAATCCGCGCAGGCACTGACGCTCAACTCCATGTCCTATCGGGCCCAGGGTATCGAGAGCGAAGCAGACTACGGAATCGGCAAGAATATCTTCTTCCGCGGCGGCTACACCTATCTCGATGCCCAGGTCCAGCGCTCCTTTTCGTCGGATGCCGTCGGTCCCAGCACCAACCCCAATATTCCCGGGGTGCTCATCGGCAACGATTCTCCGCTGGTCGGAGCCCGGCCGTTTCGCCGTCCGCCGCATACCGGTTTCGCCAGCGTGAGCTACGCTCACAAGCGCTTCACGCTGCTGGCTACCTCAGCCTTTGCCGGACGCAGCGACGACTCGACGTATCTCGGCGGCAAAGACCTTTTCGGGACGAACACGCTCCTGCTGCCGAACCGGAACCTCGATTCCGGCTACTCCCGGCTGGATCTGGGTGGAACCTACAAATTCTCGTCGAGAATGGACCTCTACACCCAGCTGGATAACGTACTGAGCCAACAGCACCTTGGTCCGATCGGCTATCCGTCGCTGCCCGCCAGCTACCGTTTTGGCGTGCGTGTCGCCCTCGGCCATCCCAAATAGAGCCAAAACTGATTGAGCAGGGTCGATAGAGCCAGATCGGAATGCCAGAAATCTACCTCGGGATTTTTCCATTGCTTCCCGCGGGCCGATGGTTACAATCGAAGCAACGCACAAAGTAAGTGATTCTTGCTGATACGAGGGAATTCACGGGTTTTTGACTACTGGCCCGTGTCACTTCTGTAATCTCTCGACGTGTGCACGCCACCGGCCGTGCGGCCGTTGTGCGTTGAATCATTAAAACAAGAAACATCTGTACTTCTTTTTTGAGGCTGACAATATGAGCTTTTCACGGTGCATGCGGATCGTATGCTTCGCCCTGCTGAGTTGTTGTCTGGGGTGGCTGGTGCCTGCCGGCCAGGCGCAAACCCTTGGATCCATCAACGGAACAGTGACAGACGCCTCCGGAGCCGCGATCGCGGGCGCCAACGTCTCGGTCACTGGAGATACCACCGGACTCTCCCGTTCGGTGACGAGCCAGAAAAACGGCTACTTCGAAATCCTCAATCTTCCCATCGGTCCCTATACCGTCACCGTCGCGCATGACGGCTTCGACACCACGAAGCTGCCCGCCATCAGCGTGCAGGAAGCCTCTGCGAAGACGGTCAACGTCTCGCTCAAGGTCGGCCAGGTCTCGGAATCTGTCACGGTCAATGCGAACCCGATGTTGAACGCGACCGACACGACCAACGGCTATACCCTCGATTCGCAGCAGATCAGCATGACTCCGCTGGCTACCGGCAGCTTTACCCAGCTCGCCGTGCTTGCGCCGGGCGTGAACGCCGAACTGCTGAGCGGCCTCGACAGCAACGCCGGTCTCGGCAACCAGCCTATCTGGGCCAATGGTCAGCGTGACACCTCGAACACCTTCCAGGTGAACGGTGTCGACGTGACCAACCTCTTCAACGGCAAGAGCTCCAGCGGATCCGGGTCGCAGCGCTACAACTTCAATATCGGCGGCGGCAGCACCTCGGCCAGCTCCTCGGCTGGCGCGGCCGCCATCGGTGGCGCCTCGCAGGTCGGCACCTCGGTCTACGGTTCGGTCGGCAACGCGCTGCCTTCGCCTCCGCAGGAGTTCCTGCAGGAAGTGCGCGTCAACACCTCGATGTACGACGCGCAGCAGGGTGCGACCTCCGGCGCGCAGATTGACGTCAACACCGCCGTCGGCAGCAACAGCTGGCATGGCCAGGTGTACGGCACGCTGGCGGGCAGCGGTCTGAACGCTTCGCCCTACTTCTTCAATCAGGACTACGTTCTCGGGACCCAGGGTGTCGGCGCCTTCCCGCATTCGCTGCGCGTCCCCGATCTGCATCGCTGGACCAGCGGCGGCGTGATCGGCGGTCCCATCATCAAGGACAAGCTCTTCGTCTTCCTCGCCTATCAGCGCCTCTACAGCGCCGATCAGTCGACCGGCCTCTCGCAGATGAACGTGCCGGCCGGCCTCAGTGACGACCGTTCGGATTCGGGCCTTGCTGCGGTTGCCACCAACTGGGCCAGTGGCAAGACCTTCTCGCCCAGCAGCGTAGGTCCCATCGCCTCGGCGCTTTTCAACGCCAAGCTGGCTGACGGCTCCTACATGATTCCGTCCGCGCAGACCACCGCGGCCTACCAGTATGGCGTGCCCAACGTCACCCTGATCGGCACCTCGCGGATGCAGGGCGACCACGCGAATGCTTCGATCGATTACAACCTCAACGCCACCGACCACATCACCGCGAAGTACTACTACCAGAGCGATCCGGTGAACAAGCCCTACGGCTTTTCGCAGACGGGTGGCTTCCCGCTGACGCAGGAGAACGGCTCGCAGGTTCTGGATATCCAGAACAGCAAGATCATCGGCTCGTGGCTGAGCTGGACCCAGAGCCTGGGCTTTGCCCGCATGGGTGCCTACAGCTACTACACGCAGCAGGTCTCCAGCCCCTCCGGCGATCCGACCTTCGGTATCGGTACCGGGCTGCCCGGCTATGCCGCCAACCAGCTCCCCGGTCTGTTGATGGACGAATTCGCCTATGACAGCTCGGCCTCGCCGGGTCTGAAAGTCGGTCCTTACAGCTCCTTCGCGAATACCGGCTTCTACCAGAACCGCATCAACCCCTCGACCAACGCGTTCCTGACCCTCGGCGCGCACACCATCGCGGTCGGCGGCGGTTACAACTACACGCAGCTGAACATCGAAAACAACCGCACCGGCCTTGCGCAGGTACAGACCAAGAACCTCGAAACCCTGCTCGAGGATGAGGTGAAAAGCTCGAACGTCCTCGAGACGATCGACCCGACCACCGGCAAGAACAATGCCGACCGCTACTACCGCACGAATGAAATCTCGGCCTATGCCCAGGACAAGTGGCAGGCGCGTGCGAATCTGAGCATCACCTTCGGCGTCCGCTACGACTATCACGGCGGCATGACCGAAAAGTACGGCAACATGTTCAACTTCGACCCCAGCGTCTACAACGTGACGGGTAACACCACCGACGGCTTCACGGTGACCAACGCCGGTTTCGTCGTGGCTGGCAACAACAAGTACGATCCGACGGCGGGCGAGAGCAACTCGACCCTCACCGGCCGCCAGTGGGGCATCTCGCCGCGCCTGGGCTTTGCCTGGTCACCGGAGCAGAACCACGGCAAGGTTGTTTTCAGCGGCGGCGCGGGCATGTACTTTGACCGCGGCGAGCTCTTCAGCTACCTCTCGCAGCCTGCAGGCAGCGGCAACGGCGGTCCCTTCGGCGTCACCGAGTCCGCACCCCTGGCCAGCTACGTGACCGGTACCGGCACCACCCTCGCGAATCCGCTGGGTACGGCCATTACCGGCTCGACTTACGTGCCGCCGAGCGCGAATCCCGGCACCATCACCACCGCGCTGCAGAACACGCTCAACGGCATGACCGGTACCAACTCGAAGTTCGGCCGCTACTGCGGAGCCGTCGACAACCAGGAAGACTACACGGACTGCCAGGACACGCTGAACTTCGGCGCGTACGACAAGAAGAACGTACTGCCCTACACGGTGAACTTCACCCTGAAGATGCAGTGGCAGCCCACCAGCGATATGTCCTTCTCGCTGGGTTACACCGGCAACCGTGGCCGTCACGCGGTGGTTCCGATTCCGTTCAACGAGCCGGGCATCGCGACCGCCACCCATCCGATCAATGGTGAAACCGCGACCTACGGCTTCCAGGTGCTGAATCAGAACTCCTTCACCGGTTATGACTACAACGCCATCGCCGGTGAGCCCTGGAACACGGAAGACGGCGGCAACACCGACTTCCGTACCCCGTATGTCGGCTTCAGTCCCAACGCCGCCATGTTCGAAACGGTTGGCAACTCGGCCTACGATGCCCTCGAAGCCCACCTCGAGAAGCGTCTCTCGCATCACTTCCAGGCCGGAGCCAGCTACACCTTCAGCCACACGCACGACGAGCAGAGCGACATCGGTCTGTTCTTTACCGGCGACAACCCGGACGACCTCCGCAGCTCGTACTCGCTGTCGGACTTCGACCGTACCCATGTCTTCAGCGCCAACTTCCAGGTGCAGGCTCCGAACTTCGCTCGCGAACACTCGGCTCTCGCCATGGCGACGAACGACTGGTACCTGACCGGCATCGGCATCCTGCAGAGTGGTGAGCCCTATTCGCTATATGAGTTCTACGGCGCGGTAGGCAGCCTTTACTTCGGCGATTATCCGACGCTGCTCAACCCGGTGCTTCCCATCAAGGATCCCAAGCACCCCAAGAGCGCTCTGACTGGCAACAACGGCCGTACGCGTGGCGCCGGTGGCAGCTATATCCCGACCATCGATCCCTCGCAGATCGATATCCACTACGTGTCCCCTGGCCAGGATGGTGTGCCTGTTTCGACCGGCAGCGATCCGCAGGATATCTACGAAACCGACTTTGCTCCCGGTCAGCGTAACCTCTTCCGGCAGCAGTTCCAGAAGCGTCTCGATCTCTCGCTGCGCAAGACCGTCAAGGTCACCGACCGCTTCAGCGTGGAGTATCACTTCAACGTCTACAACGTGACCAACACGGTCAGCCCGGACGTGCCGCAGAACCAGACGGAAATCCGTCAATCCTCGGCCTGCTCGGCCTCGGCGATCGCTGCCGGCAACAATTGCTCGGCAAGCGAGTACTACGTGAACTATGGCCAGATCGTGACCAGCAATGCCTCGGCCGATCAGCAGTCGGCGCTGACCAACCTCGATCAGCTGCCGTACCACAACGGTTCGGGCAAGAGCACCAGCATTCCGCTCACGCTGCCCACCGGTGTGCAGTCCTGCACCACGGCCACCATCACAGGCGGCTGCCCCAACAACGGCGCGAACTTCGGTTCGGTCACCGGCACCATCGGTGGCTCCCGCGCCGTCACCATGGGGCTGCACATCCTGTTCTAAATAATCGGAAAACCACCACCGAAAGGCCGGCCTCGCGCCGGCCTTTCGCTTTTCTCTCCCGGAACTCTTTTCATGCGCGCGACGTATCCACAGCAGGCCTTTCAGGTATAACGGCTGTGGCCACCGCCGGATGCATTCCGGCGTCTAAGGGGTAAAGCCGTTCGCCCATGACGGGTGGCCGCTTTGAAGGAGAAGGTATGACACCGCAGGAAGCACAGATGTTGCAGGAGCTGGTGAGCAAAGTGCAAGGCACGCAGCTCACCGAGAAGGATCCGGAAGCCGAGGGATTGCTTAAGAACGGCCTGTCGAGGGATCCCGACGCGCTCTACAAGCTCGCGCAGACGGTTCTCATCCAGAACCTGGCCATCGAGCAGTTCCAGGGCCAGATCCAGCAACTGCAGGAGCAGATCCAGCAGCTGGAGGCCGAAGAAGAGCAACTCCGTGAGCAGGCTTCCAGGCCGCAGCCGGCCAAATCGACCAGCTTCCTCGGGAGTCTCCTGGGCCGCCGCGATCCCGAGCCGCCTCCGCAACAGTATGCGCCGCCGCAATATCAGCAGGTTCCGCCACAGTACGCGGCCGCGCCGCCCAGCGGATATGCCCCGGCGCCTGGTTACGGCCAGCCAGGCTACGCTCAGCCCGGTTACGGACAGGGCTATGCCCCCGCGCAGAGCGGTGGCAGCAGCTTCCTTCGCTCCGCCGCCACCACGGCAGCGGGTGTAGCAGCCGGTGCGCTGGCCTTTGAGGGCATCGAGTCGCTCATCCATGGAGGAGAGCGCGAATTCGGCGGCGGAGGTTTCGGAGGCGGTTACGGCGATCGCCCGGTCGTCGAAGAGACGGTCATCAACAACTACGGCGACGACAACGACCGCTACAACGAGCGCCGCGAGCAGGAAGCCTCCTACGACGATCGCGTCAGCGGTCCCGACGAGCAGCCGCAGGGGCCCTACGGCAATGCAGGCTCCGAGGATGTCAGCTACGACGACTCGAACTTCGGGACGGACGACAACTTCGGCGGCGATGACAACTTCGGGAACGGTAACGACGACTTCGCATAGCCAGCTCGGATACCGCGCATAAAAACGGGGCCTGAGGGCCCCGTTTTTCTTTGCTGCGAGCGAACTCCACATCGACATATTTCTGACTGCCTGCATCGAGCAGGATCTTCAGAAGAAGCGGAGAAACGAATACATCGAAGCACCCTAGTTCTGTGCCGGCGGACCCATCGGAGGATTCTGCGCCAGCAGGAACTTCACCGCATCCTGATAGCCCCAGCCGGCGGAGACGGGCGCAAAGTCGCTTTCGTCCTCGGTTGTGGAGAGATTCAGCGTTTTGAACATCAGGGCCTTGCCGTGCAGGTCCATCTTGAAGTGGAACTGCTCCCAGTGGCCGTCGCCCACATCCTTCTGCTCCACCAGGATCGACCCGCCCTTGTACAGCTTGCCGAGGATGCCCCAGCCGAAATTCACGTCGTCGATCAGGTGGACATCCAGGCGGACCATCCGCTCCTGTTTCTGGTCGATCCACAGTTCGCCTTCCATGCCGGCATAGACCTCTGCCTCGCGGTCCGGCGGATGGAAGCTGGGATTCGGCTTGAGGGTCAGGCGAAATGCCGGTCCGCTCGGTCCATCGACCAGGCCTTCGGAGTGGTAAAGGAAGGCATCCGGCAGCATCCGGATCATCTCGTTCGCGCGATTACTGTCCTCCTGCTCGCGCTTCCGCCGGTGCTCCTGGATTTCGGGATGGTCGAGCAGGGTCTTCAGCCGATCGACCTCGTTCTGGTACCCGATCGGTCCGAGCGGCTTGTCGCCATAGGCCACGAGGCGCGCCACATCCCCATCCTTGGTCTCGACGATCATCTTCGTCGAGATCCTGCCGTCGTCGATCTTGTGCAGCTGATAGCGGTAAGGGTGCAGAGAGGAGGATTTCAGCTCATTTTCCGCCGCCCGCCGAACCAGGGGGACAGGATCAGAAGCCACCGAGTCCGGTGTGGCCTGCGCCGCAAGCGAATGCGGAGCGAAAAATAGCGATGCCGCGCCAAGGCATAGGCAGGAAAGCGAAGAAAAGCGGTTGGAGCGGCGTAAATCTATTCCTGGATGCTTCTCAGGATCGTTCCCCAGATCGTTCATAGACCTCAGCATAGTTCGGTGGCAGTCAGCTTCCGGCAGTTGCGGTCCGGAAACCGGCCGCACCCTCTGCACGAATCCTTTAGACGCAGAAAACAAAGCCGGAGTTTTGCCGGAGTATCTTCGCGGCTTCCCGAGGGGCGGTCAAAATGCATACAATCGATGGCATGAAGACCGTGGTCTCGCTGCGTTGCCTTACTGCTCTACCCCTGATTGCCTTTGGGCTCTTCGCCTCCTCCATGCATGGCCAGGATGGCCGTGGACGCAAGTACACCCCGCCGCCACCGACCGCCAAGATCACGGTAAGCGTGGTCAAGGCGACCAATGGGAAGCCGATCGAGAATGCCGCGGTGATCTTTCACCCCATGAAGAACGGCAAGGACGAGGGCGGTCTCGAGCTGAAGACCAACGAGGAAGGCAAGGCGGTCATCGAGGTGATCCCGATCGGCGACGTCGTTCGTCTCCAGATCATCGCCAACGGCTTTCAGACCTTCGGCGACGATTACCCGATCACCACGGACACCAAGGAGATCGCCGTCAAGCTGAAGCGGCCCGGCGGCCAGTACTCCATTTACGAAAAGCATGACGATGTGCAGCGTGGTGGTGCGACCGCTACGGGCAGCACCTCTTCCGACTCCGGGACGACACCGCAGCAGCCCCAGCAGTAACTCAGGCAAGTCCAGACGCAGAGACAGACGCCGGGAAGCCAGCCATACGGACTGGGCTCTCGGCGTCTTTTCTTATAGCGGGATAGGGTCAGGCTGCAATGCGCGGTTTTTCCAGCCAAAGAAGGCGAGCAGCCCGGCGATGATCAACAGCGACGCCGTCAGGGCCACACACCCCGGCCATTTCGCCATGCGCCAGGCCACCGCCGGCAGTATGCCGCCGACCGTACCGCCGATGTAGTAGCTGCAGATATACATGCCAGCCGCCGAGACACGGCTGCCGGCCGGAGCCGCATCGCGCAGAAAGCTGTTGGCGCAGGTCTGCGAGATGAACACCCCCGAACTGGCCACCGCCAGCCCCAGACCGATCATGGGAAGCGAGGGAGCGAGTGTCAGCAGCAGGCCTCCAAGGCAGAAGCTGATCGACGCGACCATCCCATGCCGCAGGCCCACCCGCGCCAGCACCCGTCCGGCTGCCAGCGTGGCCGCCAGCCCGCAGAGGTAGACGGTGAACAGCCAGCTCAGCTCCGCGGTCGAAAGCCGGAATGGCGCCTCGGCCAGATAAAACGTGATGTAGCTGAAGATCGAGATCAGCGTGTACAGCATGCAGAAGCCGATGCCGAAGGTCGCCAGCAGGCGCGGGTTCCGGGCATTCGCCAGCACCGGCGCAAAGACCGACCTCGCCTTGCTCGTGTGTGCCCTGGGCTTTGCCGGTTGCAGCATCCGCTGTGCCAGCACCGCGCCGGCCAGGCCGAGCACTCCAAGCATCAGGAATACCGGCCGCCAGCCGATGCGCTCGGCCAGCAGCCCGCCGAGAACCCGGCCGGAAAAGCCCCCGAATACCGTGCCGCCCACATAGAAGCTCATCACCTTGGGTACTTCGAGCGGAGGCCACTCCTCCGTCACATAGGCGATGGTGATGATGAAAACGCCCGGCGTGATCAGTCCCTGGAGCATGCGCCACAGGGCCAGTGCGGGCAGGCTGGTCGCGCTGGCCGTCAGCACGGTGCAGGCCGCCAGCGCCACCATCGAGGCGATGATCGTCTTTTTCCGGTCCATCCGCTCACCGAAAAGCGCCAGCAGCGCCGCCGAGATCGCCACTCCCAGCGTCGAGGCGCTGATCGTGCTGCCCACACTTGCTTCGGAGGCGTGAAAAATCCTCGCCAGCATCGGCAGCATGGGCTGTGTGCAATAAAGCTCCAGAAACGCGAGCATGCCGCAAAGAAAGACTGCAAAAATGCGGCCAAAAGATGAGGTCTCAGCACGGCTCCCGGCGGCCGACAGGGCTTCGCCCGAGGCCCTGAGTGTAGCAGTGGGCATAAGTACAGGATGTTGTCAGAAGGGTCTTGGTCGCAATAGCTCGGCCGCTCACCGTTCAGCCTTGAGGAGGACGTGCGATCTCCCAGATATGACCGAAGGGGTCCTGGATGCGCCCGACGCGCCAGCCGTGGTCTTCGGTCACGGCACAGACCAGCTCCGCACCGGCCTCCACTGCGCGGGCCACGGTTTCATCCGGGTCCGGGACGGACAGGATCAGCCGCACGGAGCAGCCCAGAATGCTTTCCGGACTGAAATTCCCGTATCCGGGCGATTCTTCGGAGAGCCAGAACTCCGCGCCGTGGATCGCCAGCCGGGCCACCACCTCGCTCGCTTCGTTATCGAGACGGAAGCGCTCCTCGGCCGCAAAGGCATTCTTGTAGAAATCCAGAGCCCGCAGGCTGTCCCGGACATTCAGCCAGGGAGTGAGCGAGTAGGGGAAAGCAGGCATGGTTGCCCTCCGTTCCGATTGCGCAGCGAGAATACCAGAGCGGCGCAGTCCGGACGGCGAACCATCAGACGGTGGGACGGTCAGCCTTCCAGCCGGTACTTCGTCTCCGCCAGCCTGTAGAGCGGACGCCACACCAGCCGGTTGATCGTCACTACCATCAGCGCCATGATGATCGTCGCCAGCAGCAGGATGGGGAAATGCCCCTGGTTGCTGGCCGCGCTGATCTGCGATCCCAGGCCGGTGGTCGTCAGCGTCTTGTCCTTCAGCTGAAAGTACTCCGCGACAATCGATGCATTCCACGCGCCGCCCGAGGCCGTAACCAGGCCGGTAATCAGGAACGGGAAGATGCCCGGCAGGATTACCGTCTTCCAGCGCTGCAGGCTGGAGAAGTGGAAGATGTCGGCCACTTCCTTCAGGTCGGAGGGGATGGCCATGGCTCCGGCAATCACGTTAAAGAGGATGTACCACTGCGTGCCGAGCATCATCAGCGCCACCGATCCGATGCCGAGGCCCAGCCCCACGTGCGTAAGCGCCAGCAGGATGACAGGAAACAGGGCGGTCGCCGGAAACGACGCCGCGATCTGCGCGAGCGGCTGCGTGATGCTGGCGAGCTTCGGATGGAAGCCGATGGCCACGCCCACCGGAATCGTCCAGGCCGAAGCCAGCAGCAGCGAGAGGTTCACACGCAGGAAGGTCATACCCGCGCCCTCAAAGAGCGCCACGACCTCGTTGCCATGGATGTTATGCAGCAGCAGGATGGCGCGCACTGCGGCATACACAATCGCCGCTCCGGCAAAGATGCCCACCACGATGAGGAGCACGGCGGAGCCTGGCTTTCTGCGGCTCGGGCTGGCGGCTTCCAGCGTGAAGCGCCGTTCGCTCCGCTGCGCCACGCGCCGGTAAAAGCTCTCGCTGATCGGCGTGAATGTGGTGCGGTGCAGCGTGGCCAGCAGGTTGGAATTGCGGAGCAGGTGCAGCACCGGAGAGGTGACCCGCACCGAGGCTTCCACGTTCTCGAACTTGAATTTGTCGCTCCAGGCAATGATGGGCCGCCACAGCAACTGGTCGGTCATCACGATGATCAGGACCATGGTGATCAGTCCATAGATCATCGCCATCGTGTCGCCGTTCGCCGCCGCCGTCTGCAGGTAGGACCCGAGACCGGGCAGGCGGAAGTTCCGGCTGCCTACCGGGAACATCTCGCAGACCATCAGGAAGAACCAGCCGCTGGCCACCGAGACCATCGAGTTCCACACCAGGCCGATGGTTGCGAAGGGCAGCTCCAGCTGAAAGAGCCGCTGCCAGCGCGAGAAGCGGTTGATGCTGCACGCCTCGTGCAGCTCGCGCGGAATGCTCTTGAGCGAGCTATAGAAGCTGAACGCCATGTTCCAGACTTCGCCGGTAAAGATCAGCAGGATCGCGCCCAGCTCAATGCCGATCTGCCGGGAAGGGAAGAGCGACATCATCGCCAGCATGACGCCCGGCAGGAAGCTCAGCACCGGGATCGATTGCAGGATGTCGAGGATCGCGATCATCAGCGCTTCGACCCGCTTGTTATAGGCCGCCGTGTAGCCGTAGACGATGGCGAAGCCCAGGCTCAGCAGGTAGGCGACGAAGATGCGGACCGTCGAATAGAACGCGTAGAGCGGCAGGTGCGACGGCGAGCGATAGATCTGGACCTCGGGAATCGCGCCGCTGAACCAGAACTTCGCGATCCACAGGATGGCGTAGAAGCCGGCCAACAGTCCTACAGCGACCGTCAGGTCCATAAAGAAGGGCCAGCTGCGCTCAATCACCAGCTCCCGGGAGAAGGTGTAGTTGCGCGTCTTCACTCGGAGGTCACCTCTTCGGTGGTCTCTACCGGCTCTTCTACATCGGGGAGGACAAACCGGCGCTTGCCCGCGTCAAAGTCGAACAGCTCGGCGTAGCGGCCCCAGTTAATTGCCGTCTCCAGCTGGCGCTGCGTCTCCTCTTCGCTGAACTGCTCGTCCAGCATGTCGAGGAAGAACTCTTCGGGCACCGTGTGGTCGGTCTTGTTGTTGAGCGCACGTGTGATCTGCCGCAGCAGCAGGACGTTCTCCACCGCAGCCTTGCGGAAGAGCTCTTTCTGCCTGAGAATCTCCGACTCCGCGAACTCGTGGCCATCGGGCGTGATGTTCACATCGCCTTCCTCGACCTTGAGGAACTTCAGCAGGCTCGACGCTTCCACGATCGGCAGTAGGTCGTCGATCTCGAAGGCCAGCTCGTCGGCGAGCTTATAAATATCGGCCTTGCCGCCGAGGTCGATGATCAGCTCCAGCAGGCCGGCGATGCCGCCCGGCCGCGCGTGCGGCAGCATCTCGTAGTGCATCTGGCGCTGGTCGCGGACGCGCCGCCCCGGCTGCAGGCTCGGGACCTCGGCCGGAGACACATCGGGCCGCGTCAACACCTTGTAGATGTAGTCGACCAGCTGCGTGAAGGCCGGGCTTTTACGGTCGCGCGGATGAACGAGGTTGGTCACCTTGAAGTCTGTGCGCACGTGCCCGGGATTGCGCCCCAGCACGATGATGCGATCCGCCAGCAGCACCGCTTCCTCGATGTTGTGGGTCACGATGAAGATGGCCTGCGTCGGAATGGTCTTCTTCTGCCAGAGTTCCAGCAGTTCGCTGCGCAGGTTCTCCGCCGTCAGCACGTCGAGCGCCGAAAAAGGCTCGTCCATGAACAGCACTTCCGGCTCGACGACCAGGGCGCGCGCAAAACCCACGCGCTGGCGCATGCCGCCCGAAAGCTCCTTCGGATAGGCGGCCTGGAAGCCGTCGAGACCGACCGTGTCCAGGATCTTGAGGCTGCGCTCACGCCGTTCCGCCGCGGCCATGCCGCGCGCCTTCAGAGGCGCCTCGACGTTCTCGAGAACCGTGAGCCAGGGAAAGAGCGCGAAGCTCTGGAAGACGATCGATACGTTGATCTGGACCGTCGAAATCGGCTTCCCGTGCCAGTACACCTCACCCGCGGAGGGTTGAGAAAGCCCAGCCATCATGCGCAGCAGAGTCGATTTGCCGGATCCCGATGGCCCAAGCAGCGCTACGATTTCCCCCGGAACAATGGACAGGTCGGTCGGCGAGATCACCTGGATGCGGTTCTCGCTGGGCTGGGAGTAGAACTTCTCCACCTGTTGCGCGCGAATGATCGGTTCGGCCATCGCTAAAGTCCATTTCGAAAGAAAAATAATCCCGTTAACGGGGCCAGCCCACGGGCTGGAAGAAGACCGGAAGAGAAACGGCAGGATCGGGTGCGATCAAGGCTTTGGGAGACCGTCTCCGCGTCCGGGAGGCAGAGTTTCCGGGGCGTTGCAGCTTTGTCTGCTGCTTATTGTAAGTTCTTTTGATTGCAGGAGAATGAAGCATCCTCCTGCGGACAGGGTATCATCAGAAGAGTCTGTGCTCGGGTCCGAAAACCGGGCGGCAGACGAACACGCAGAGGATTGTGTTCGGTTCGCGCGCACGTTGCTCGAAACTCGATCCGCGATTTTGATAGAAGACCAACGTCTTCAGATTGATCCAAGCCAAGAAAGCGAAGAAAAAGAGCGAATGCCCGAAACCAAGGCAAGACCCAAGGTGCTGGTAGCTGACGACGAACGTGTGATTGCCGATACCCTGGCCATCATTCTCAATCAGAGTGGTTTTGAAGCCCGCGCCGTGTACAGCGGCGAGAAGGCCGTCGAGTCGGCGAAGGAATGGTCCCCGGACATGCTCATCAGCGACGTCATCATGACGGACCTGAACGGCATCGACGCCGCCATCAAGATTCGCAGCTTCCTGCCCTCGTGCAAGATCCTTCTCTTCTCCGGCCAGGCGGCCACCGCGGATCTTCTCGACCGCGCCCGCGTGCAGGGCCACGAATTCGAGATTCTAGCCAAGCCCGTTCATCCGCAGGACCTTCTCGCTCGCCTGCGCGCATAACCGGTTCGGTCACCTAAAACTTCCAGGCCGGAGCACTTCGCTCCGGCCGAGTTTTTTGCGCCTCGTCGTGCGCTGGATTCTTAACGGCACAAGCTGAACATCTTTTCAAAAAGCTTGTCATTCCGACCCGAGCGAGACGGTGTTTTGTCTCGCGCAGTGGAGGAACCTGCGGTTCGGCTCGCACATCGAGGGTGTTCCGAGGTAGGGAACCTTGTTGCAGGTTCCTGCGATTTAAATCTCCCGCCGTCCTTCCATCGCCCGCGACATCGACACCTCGTCGGCGTACTCGATATCGCTGCCCGCCGGCACCCCGGTTGCGATCCGGCTCAGCCGTACGCCCGAGCCGCGCAGCAGGTCGGCGATGTAGTGTGCCGTCGCTTCGCCTTCGACCGTCGGCGACGTGGCCAGGATCACCTCTTCCACATCGCCGCTCGCCACACGCGTCTGCAAGCCTGCGATGCGCAGCTGGTCCGGTCCCACGCCGTGCAGCGGCGAAAGCGTCCCGTGCAGCACGTGGTAGACGCCGTTATAGCGCGTCTTCTCCACGGTAGAGATGTTGGTCGGTTCTTCGATCACGCACACCAGGTGCTGGTTTCGCGACGGACTGCTGCAGTAGAGGCATGGGTCCACATCCGTGATGTTGTTGCATACCGAGCAGAGCTGCAGCTGGGCCTTGACCTCGCGCACTGCCGCCGCCAGCAGTTCGGCGTCCTCGGCGCTGGCGCGCAGGATATGGAAAGCAAGCCGCTGGGCGCTCTTGCTGCCGATGCCGGGCAGCTTGCGCAACTCTTCGATCAGGCGGGTCAGGGGTTCAGCGAAGCGAGACACGTTCTTTTGATGCACTCCCGCTTCGTTTGTAGCAGAATCGTGTCGCGACGGCACACGTCCGGTGGTGGCCCATTCAAGCCTTTTGTTGGCCTGGGTGGGGGACATGCAGTCTCGCCTCGAGCTTCTCCCGCACTCCCGGCCATTCTTCCCGGGTGATCGAAAACCACACCGTGTGGCGAATGCTGCCATCCGGCTGGATCATGTGGTTGCGGAAGACACCCTCGCGGGTCGCGCCCAGCGCGGCAATCGCCGTCTGCGAGCGCTGATTCTCATGGTGCGTCTTCAGCGCCACGCGGATCGCCCCCATCGTCTCGAAGGCATGCGTCAGTTGCAGCAGCTTGGCCTCCACGTTGAGCCCGCTCCGCTGCCACGCCGGCGCCACCCACGTCGAGCCGATCTCAAGCCCGCGATTGCGTGTGTCGATATCCATGAAGCGTGTCGAGCCCACCAGCCGTCCATCGGCCAGCGATCGCGAGACCCACGGGAGAACCCTGCCTGCTGTCGCCTGCGCGAGCGCCTGTGTCATCCATTGGCGCAGCTGCGACGCTGTTTCCACCTTGACCGGCATCCAGCGCCAGATCGAAGGTTCCAGGGCGACCTCGGCCAGCTCCTCGCAATGGGCCTCGGTCATCGGCTCCAGTTGTACGAGCTTTCCCGTCAGCGTCACCGGTGTGACGATCATTTCCGCAGCGGAACTCATGATGGCCCAGTGTAAAGGAATGCGGATGGAGCGAAATGCGTCTGTCGCTGCGCCCGCTCGCAGTCTAAGATGGTTGGGTCCCGCTTGAAGCGCTCACACCCCTCCACTCCCCCCATGGAGTATGCACACTTACACCAGATTCGGTCCGTACGAGATTGTCGAAGAGATCGGCCATGGCGGCATGGGGCTGGTGTATCGTGCGCGCGATAGCCGTCTGAACCGCGACGTGGCTCTCAAGGTCGTTGCCGACAACTTCCTCAGTGAGGGCACGCCTACTTCCGCTTCGCCTACCCTTGCATCCAGGGACCGTTTCATGCGCGAAGCCCGCGCCTCCTCGGCTCTCAACCATCCGAACATCTGCACCATCTACGACGTCGGCGAGCAGGACGGCCAGCCTTATCTCGTGATGGAGCTGCTCGAAGGCCGCACGCTCAAGCAGGTCATCAACGGCCATGCCCTGAGCGTCGAGTGCCTCGTCGACTACGGCATTCAGCTCTGTGCGGCTCTGGCGGAGGCGCACGGGCGCGGCTTCCTTCACCGCGACATCAAGCCCAGCAACCTCTTCGTGACCCGCATGCAGCAGGGCAACGGCGTCCTCAAGGTGCTCGACTTCGGCATCGCCAAGCGCACCACGCTTGCCTCATCCACCTCCGACACCATCGAGGAGATCGTGATCGGCGCTACCGCCACGCTCACAGACGATGGCACCACCCTCGGCACCGTCGCCTACATGTCGCCCGAGCAGGCCCGTGGCGAGCCCATCGATCCCCGCGCCGACGTCTTCTCCGCCGGCGTCGTCCTCTACGAGATGGCCACCGGCAGCACGCCCTTCTACGGCAGCTCCATGGCGGAGATCTTCGCCGCGCTGCTCACAAAGGACCCCGCGCCCATCCGCGCCAGCCAGCCGCGCTTTCCCCGCGAGCTCGAGCGCGTGATCTTCAAGGCGCTGGCCCGGGATCGTGACCGCCGTTACGCCTCGGCAGCCGATCTCCGTGCCGATCTCCTTGACGTGCAGGTCGCGTTCTCCGCCGGAGGCTCCGCAACCGCGCGCCTCACCCGGGGCATCCGCGTTGCCAGAGATTTCCCCCGGCCGGGTGCGTCGCGTCGCGGTCTCTGGATCGGGCTCGCGGCTGTCCTGCTTCTCGTTATCGCCGGAGCGGGCGTCTTTCACTGGTGGAGCAGCCGCCCTGTGCCGAAGGTTGCGCAGCCCGACCCCGTCGTCGTCTCGGAGCTGGGGAACAGCACAGGCGATCCGGTCTTCGACGGTACGCTCCGTCAGGCTCTCAGCTTCGAGCTCGGCCGCTCGCCGCAGCTTGCCATTGTCGGCGACTCGCGCCTCCATGACATGCTGGCCTATCTCGTCCAGCCAGCCGACGCGCACCTCACACCGGCCGTGACGCGGGAGATTGCCGAACGCGAAAGCGATGCCGCGGTCGTCAATGGCACGATCTCCGCCATCGGAAGCGACTACCTTGTCACGCTCGAGGCGCAGCGTCCGGCAACCGGCGAGGTCTTCGCCCGCGCGCAGGCCCAGGCCGACGGGAAAAATCACGTCCTCACCGCGCTCCGCAGCGCTGCCCAGGAACTGCGCGGGCACATGGAGGAGGTGCTCGCCGCCGAGCCCGTACCGCTCAGCGAGATCCAGCCCGCGACGACCGCCTCGGCGGAGGCCTTTCGCGCCTACGCCGCAGGCGAGCGCGAGCTGGCCCGCGCCAACTTCGCCCAGAGCATTCACGAGTACCAGCACGCTACGGAAATCGATCCCGATTTCGCCATGGCCTACGCGCGCCTGGGTGTCGCGCAGGTTGCCGTCGGCAGCCCCAGCGAGGGCAATGCCGCCATCTCCCATGCCTTTGCGCTCTCCAGCAAGGTCAGCGAGCGGGAGCGGCTTTACATCCGCATCCAGTATTCGCTCGATGTCTCCGGGGACCTGCCGGAGGCCATCGACGCGCTACGCCTCTACGCTCAGAATTATCCGCATGAGCCGCTCGCGCCGACCGATCTCTCCGTCGCCTACCTGACCCTCGGGAAATATCCGGAAGCCTGGGAGCAGGCGCAGAAGGCGATCGTGATGAATCCGCAGAAGGGTTCGGGCTATGTGAACGCGCTGCTCGCACTCACGGCGCTCAACCGCTTCAGCGAGGCAAAGGCTCTCTACGAGAAGGCCGCCTCGCTCGGCCTCGCCGACGACGGCTCCATTCGCGGCACATGGATCTTCACCGCATGGCTCACCGGTGATCGCGTCGAAGTCGAACGTCAGCTCGAATGGGCGCGCGACCGCACCGACGGTTTCTTAGTCCACTCGCAGGCCGCGCTGCTCGATGAGACGGAGGGCCGCTTCGCCCGGGCCGGGGACGACTGGCAGCGCGCGGTGCGCCAGCTCGAGCAGCAGGGCATGCAGAATGCCACGGCCATGATGATCGCGCAGCGCAGCCTCGACGCCGCACTGGCGCAACGCTGTGACGGCTCCGGCGCGGCGCTCGACCTCGCCATGCGTCGCGATCGCGACCGCTTCATGCAGGGAACCGCCGCCATCGCCTATGCGCTCTGTGGCGATGCGACGAAGGCACAGGCCATCGAGGCCTCGCTCGCACAGAGTTATCCGCAGGACACGCTCATCAACCACGTTTACCTGCCGGACATCGCCGCCGCCATCGAGCTCCAGCACCATAAGCCCGACGCGGCTCTGAATGCGCTCGGCGTCGCGGAAGGCTACGAGACCCTCGGCATCTCGAGTTATCTGCGCGGCCTCGCGTATCTGGATCTGAAGCAGGGAACCGAGGCTGCCGCGGCATTCCGTATCCCGGTCTCCAGCCGCAGCATCTTCGTGCTCTCACAGCAGCCGGGCATGAATGTGGCGCTGCCGCTCAGCCTGCTCGGCCTCGCCCGTGCGGAAAACCTGGCTGGCGATCAGGTCGCCGCGCATCGGGACTACTCCGCCTTTTTCGACGCATGGAAGAATGCGGATGCTGCGCTGAGACCGCTGGTCGCGGCCCGTGCGGAGGCCGGCCATAGTGCAGAATGACGTGCGGAACGATTGAGGACAGTGACTGCCCACGTTTCGGAGTCGAGACATGGGGCACCGGGATAGTTTCTGCTTCCCCGGTTTTCTTTGCGGAGCTTTGCGCGCTTTGCGTCTTTGCGCGGAAGGGATGCGCATAGTCACGCGGTCCTCATGCAAATAGGGCGCTCGGTATCTGGCCAGTCTCTCAGTCTCCAGCGCGATACACTGAGTTTTCTATGCCTTACCTCCTCAAGTCTGAGCCAGACAAGTACAGCTACGACGATCTCCTCCGCGATGGCGAAACCATCTGGGACGGCATTCGTAACAACCAGGCACTCCAGACTCTCCGCAACATGAAGCGCGGGGAAAAGTGCATCATCTACCACTCCAACATCGGCAAAGCCGCCATCGGCACAGCTACGGTTCTGTCCGTTGCGCTCGATCCGGCCGACGGCAAAACCCCGCTCGTCCGCCTCAAGGTAGGGAAGCGCCTGAAGCGTGAAAAGCCCCTCGCCGAGATCCGCGAAGCCCCGGTATTCCACGGCTCAACCATGTTCCGCCAGTTCCGTCTCTCCGTCGTCCCGCTCACGGACGATCAGTACGACTGGCTCCTTGCCTGATACCCGTGAATTGACACCCGCTCCCTGACACTCGCTGCCTGAGTCGTCAGCCGGCCGGAGGCATCGGACAGGGCTTTCCTGATTCCGTTTGCCGAGGATTGATGAAACCGTGTACATTGACGCGAAAGGCACTGCGCCAGCTTGACCCTGCCCGATCCTGCGTCGCTCCCTAACGGTTGACCCATCCTCAGCCTGTTTCCGGCACGTCTGCGCTCGGCTGTGCGAGAGCTGCCGCAGTACTATGCCTATGGCCGGCAGATCCCCGAATCCCTTCTGACCGCGCCGCTCAAATTCTGTGGGGCTGAGAGTAGACGTGAACCTGACACTTATCGACTGGCTCATCATGCTGCTGTACTTCGTGTTCGTGCTAGGCATTGGCTTTGCCTTGAAGCGCTTCATGAAGACCAGCAAGGACTTTTTCCAGGCCGGGCGCAGCCTGCCTGCCTGGATCTGCGGTCTCGCCTTCATCTCCGCCAATCTCGGCGCGCAGGAAGTCATCGGCATGGGCGCCTCGGGCGCCAAGTACGGCATCGCCACCAGTCACTTCTACTGGATCGGCGCCATCCCCGCGATGATCTTCGTCGGCGTCTTCATGATGCCGTTCTACTACGGCTCAAAAGCCCGCTCGGTGCCCGAGTTCCTGCGCCTGCGCTTCGACGAAAAGACCCGCGCCTACAACGCCTGCTCCTTTGCCGTGATGACCGTCTTCTCCTCCGGCATCTCGATGTACGCCATGGCGCGCCTCATCCAGACTCTGCACGTCTTCGACGGACTCTTCATTCATCTCGGCCTGCCGCTGGGCTGGATCTTCCACTTCGCCATCATCCTCTCGGCAATCATCGTCCTTGGCTACATCTTCCTCGGTGGTCTCACCAGCGCCATTTACAACGAGGTCCTGCAGTTCTTCCTCATCGTCGCTGGCTTTGCGCCGCTGGTTTGGGTAGGTCTCAAGAATGTCGGTGGGTGGAGCGGCCTCAAGGCCACGCTGCCGACCTCGTACATGCACTCCTGGCACGGCATGACGAACCCACACAACAACCCATTGGGTGTGGAGTGGTTCGGCCTGTCCATGGGTCTCGCGTTCGTGCTCTCTTTCGGCTACTGGTGCACCGACTTCCTGGTGATCCAGACCGCCATGGCGACCGATACCGAAGAGTCCGCGCGCCGCGTGCCGCTCATCGCCGCGATTCCGAAGATGCTCTTCCCGTTCCTCGTCATCCTGCCCGGCCTGATCGCCATCGCGACCCCGGCGGTGACCAGCCACGCCACCGCGATGACGGCAAGCGCGCACGCGGGTGATCCCACCTCGCTCGGCAAGGGCCTGATCCCGGCCAAGGTCCAGACGGTGTAGAAGGCCGTGACATTGCCGGCCATGCCGGACATGAAGCTGGCCAGCAGCGCGGTA